>CAZRXT010000100.1:1543-7761 GCA_964604035.1 uncultured Prolixibacteraceae bacterium
ATTTTGTATTCCGAAGTAATCACCTTATCAATTACGGTGTTTACCCTGAAGTTGAAACTGTCTTTCAGAATGTAATCTTTCAGGTCGGCAGTGGTGGTTGTTAGGATGAGCGAGTCGCCACAATTATCGGGAATCGAATCGAGCCAGGCAACTTTCACTTCCTCAAGGTTATCGGCCGAGAGATATACTGCAATCGACTTCAGGAACGAAAAATTACCATCGGCGGGAGTGTTTACAGCCAGTTTAAACTCTTTCAGAAGAACCTCCTCTGCAAGATCTTTTTTTGAATTGTTAACCGACATTTTTGATTCGGAATTCGATTCAATATCGGGGATCTCCGTATCGACCGGAAGAGTGATGTCCGTAACTGCCGGTATTGTAACTGTTTGGTCGTATTCCATGTTAAACTGAGTCAACTTGTCGAACTCGTTACAACCGCCTAAAATGAGAATTAAGGCAGGAAGGATAAATAGTATTTTCTTCATTTTTTTAATTTTTAGTGTGAATGGTGCCGCAAATAAAATTTACAGCAGTTGTTCAATGAATAAAAACGCCAATCGGACGGAAATATTTTGACCGTGCAAAAGTGAAGATATTTTCTGAATTCCAAAACCCAATGAATTTATGAATGAAGACCCAAACTCGCAATAATAAGTTAAGAATCACAGCCGATTATCGTTTTCTCTTTGTATCCATCAATAAAAGAGTACTTTTGCGCCTCATAAAATCAATTTGAATGGCAAATTTTGAAGCATTAGGAGTTAAAGGTGAGTTTGTAAAAGGCCTTACCGAGTTAAAAATTATTGAACCCACACAAATTCAGCGAGAGGTAATCCCGTTGTTAATAAATAAAACCACCGATTTAGTTGGGCAGGCTCAAACCGGAACCGGCAAAACTGCTGCTTACGGTATACCTTTGCTTCAAAAGATAAACCCCACAAAACCTGTTGTTCAGGGTTTGATTCTTTGTCCTACCCGCGAACTGGGGCAACAAATAGCCAAACAGCTGTTTAAGTTCACTAAATATTCTGAAAAGATTTTTACTGAAGCGGTTTTTGGTGGCGAGCATATCACAATTCAGATGGACAGGTTGAAACGCCCAACCCATATTATTGTGGCAACTCCGGGCCGTTTAATCGATTTGATGAAGCGAAAAGCTGTTGATTTAACGTTTGTTAGAACGGTAATTCTCGACGAAGCCGACGAAATGCTTAGTATGGGTTTCAAAAAAGAACTCGACGAAATTCTTGATTCGTTAACGAAAGTCGATTGCAAATGGTTGTTTTCGGCAACTATTCCTCACGGCATACAGCAAATTGTAAAAGATCACATGTCGCCAAGGGCTCACCGCATTGTTATTGAAGGTCGTAACGTGGTGAATAAAGATATCGACCATCAGTATTTAGTTTGTAGCGAAGAGGAGAAACTTTCGAAAGTGATGCAACTTTTGAAATCGGAAGAGGGGATAAGGGGCGTTGTGTTTTGCCGCACCAAAGCTGCTGCTCAGAAACTTGCCAAGCAGCTTATTGCCAAAAATGTTGCCGCCGATGCCATTCATGGCGACTTGCTACAGAAAGAGCGCGACAAAGTGATGCGGGCATTCAAAAAGGAACGTGTTCAGCTGCTTGTTGCTACCGACCTTGCTGCCCGTGGCCTCGATATTGAAGGTCTTTCGTTTGTGTTGCATTATCAGTTGCCCGAAAGCGAAGATTACTATACCCACCGCAGTGGACGTACTGCCCGCGCCGGAAAGAAAGGTATCTCGTTGTGCCTCGTTTCATCCGACGAAATTAAAAAGCTGAAAGAGTACGAACGGTCGTTGAATATTAGTTTTACCCAGGTCTAAAGAGGGTTTTGTCGTTTTATATATATTTGAACTGATTTTATGGTTCAATAAATCACTATAAATATGAAGCGAACTTATCTATTCATTGTAGTTGCAATACTATTGCTAAACTATTCGTGCAAAGACGACGATATTGAGTATCCGATTACTTACATCGGTAGCGTTTTTTCATCATACAACACTAAAGTTTATTCTGTCGATGGCGAAGTTGTTGATTTTCAAAAGATCAATCAATATGTAACTTCATTGCAGTTGGACTTGGATAGTCTTCGCAATTTAGAAGGAATCAAAGAGGTGTCAATTACTTACTTTTCGCCCGATTCCGTTGTGTTTTCAATGAAGCAAAAAGAAGATATTTCGAAAACAATGCAGGTTCAGTTGCAAGGTGAAACCATTGTTTTTGAAGATACTGCTACCGTTAATTCTTTTGTTCCTCAGATGCTCAATTTTGATTATTTAAAGTTTCAACCTATTACTTATGAAGAGAAGTTAGTGCCTGGAGCAGCTGGGTATTCTACTGCAAGTATTTATAAACCATGTTATTTTGCTTGCAAAGATGGAGTAAATATTATAATGACCTTTTCAGATATGTATCATTTACTAGAGAACAACGGCATTTACTATATTGGCATAAATAATATTGTGAAAGAGGATATTAAGAAACTTCTCGTGGAGAGTGAAGTCATGGTTGTTCAGGAATATACTTTGACATTAACACCATCGGAAGTTGAATTATAGTTTTTTTGATTCCTCAAGCTTCTAAAACCTTGTTCTATCTGAACAATTGGTTATCGACAACTATTCACCTATTTTTGCATCTCATTAAAATAGGACGATCATGTTAAAAATAGGCGATAAAGTTAAGTTTCTGAACGAAGTTGGTGGTGGTACAATTACTGCAATCCAGAGTAAAAACATTGTAGTTGTTGAAAATTACGATGGTTTCGAAATCCCAACTCTTATTAGTCAATTGGTGAAGGTTGAAGATGCCGATGCCCAGCCAAAAATCAATCGCGACTTCTCGAAAAAACCGGAATCAAAGAAACCTGAACCTGAAATTGTTGCCGAACCAGTACATAAGTCGGAGATTATTGCCGGGAACGACGAACCTAAGTTTTTCATGGCCTTCTTTCCAACCGATCAGAAGAATCCTGTTGGTGGCGAAATTGAAGTTTACCTCATCAACGATAGTAACTTTACGTTGCTGTATCAATATTGCCATTTCGACGGCGAAAAGTACATCACAATTGATGCCGGCGAACTTGAGCCAAACACCAAAAATTGCCTCGAAGGTTTATCGCAGACCGATTTGAGCAACCTGCCCAAATTTTGGTTCCGCATTATCCCATACATGAAAGAATCGAAGAAGCTGAGTGCAATGGTCGAAAAAGATGTTGCAGTAAATGCCGTGAAATTCTACAAAGAGAAAAGCTTTTCGAAGAATGCGTTCTTCAATGGGCATGCAATGATTTTTGATTTGATTGCTAATCCAATGAGCGAAGAGATAGACAAACTCACCGATAAAGATTTTAAAAAGGTTATTCAGGAGAAAGATGCTCAAAATCGGCCCGAAGAGACAAAGCCCGAGAAAAAGAAAACCCCCGATGTTATTGAGGTCGACTTGCATATCGAAGAGTTGATTGAGAAAACAACAGGGCTTTCAAATCATGAAATACTTCAGATTCAGATGGATAAATTTCATTCAGAAATGAAAAGTGCTATTGAAAACCGGGCTATGCGCATTGTTTTTATCCATGGTGTGGGCAATGGTGTGTTGAAACAAGAGGTCATCAAAAAATTGAGATCTACTTACGCAAAATACTATTTTCAGGATGCATCGTTTCAGGAGTATGGCTATGGAGCAACAATGGTCATTTTAAGAAGATCGTAGATTTTGGTCGTTTTTGCTACCTTTGCGGCAAAGCAGGCCGTTCTATCGCGCCGGTGTAAATCGGTGAGGAAAGTCCGGGCAACAAAGGGCACTCTGCTCTATCCCGAGTAAAATTGGGAGGAGATGTTCGTGAGGGCATGGTAACGGAGAAGAAAATAACCGCCAATCGAAAGAAAGGTAAGGGTGAGAAGGTGAGGTAAGAGCTCACCGGTTCCGGTGGCAACATCGGGAGCCGTTCGTCCCGGAGGTTGCAAAACCAAATATATCCTGAAAGCTACGGCGCACAGCTGCCCGTTGTGCAATTCTCAACGTGTTGGGATGTTCAGGAGGGGTAGGTCGCTCAGATAAATGATAGAAATCCTGAGAAATTAGGATACAGAACCCGGCTTATAGGCCTGCTTTTTTCTTTTTTTAATTGCTCATCCACTTTTTTAGGTTGTACTTATTGGCAACTTCCATCCTTTTTTCCGAATCGAGTGAAGTCATATATCCTTTCCATCCCGGACAGAAATTGATGTGCCATCTCCAGAACCTTCCACCAAACGACTTTGGGTTATTGTCATATTTTGCCCTCATTGGGCAGTTTTCGCAATTGTTATTTTCAGCCATTGTTCTATAAATCTAGTTGATTGAATATTTTCCGAGTTACTTTCCAACTTCCATCTCTTTCTGGAGGGCAACCATTTTAATGGCTGTTACGGCAGCTTCGTCGCCTTTGTTGCCAAGAATTCCTCCTGCTCGGTCAATTGCTTGTTGTTCGGTGTTGGTGGTAAGCACGCCAAAAATAACTGGCAGGTTGTAGTTCATGTTCAGCTTTGTGGCACCTTCGGTAACTCCCTGGCAAATGTAATCGAAGTGGGGCGTTCCTCCCTGAATAACACAACCAAGCAAGATTATTGCATCAACATCGGTGTATTCGGCAAAAAATTGTCCGCCAAGGGTGAGTTCAAAACTTCCGGGAACGTGCTTAACGGTAATGTTTTCGTCCAATGCCCCATGTTTTTTCAATGTGTCGAGAGCTCCCTGGGCCAAAGCACCTGTTATAGCGTAGTTCCATTCGGCCACTACAATGCCAAATTTCATTTTTTCTGCTGAAGGAACTGTGTTGAGGTCGTATTCTGAAAGGTTTCTTGTTGCCATAATTTTATATTTTGATTCGATGTTAACAAAAAAACGGGCTGTCTGTGAAGGCCGCCCGTTTAAATATTTTAAGTTGAAATGTTTATTGACTTATACGAGCAAGCGTTTTTTCAATTGTTGCAATGTCGCCGTTTGTTGGGTATTTCGATTTAACCTCTTTCAACGTCGAAATTGCTTTTTCAACATCTCCTTTTGCTTCATAAGCTAGTGCAAGCTTCAATGAAATTGTAGGTGTTGTAAATTCGTTTGTATTGATTTCCAATCCTTCTTTATAAAAAGAAATTGCTTTTTCGTAATTGCCTTTTTCTACGTAAGCGTCGCCAATTGCCGATTTTGTTAGCGGAGCAAGCAGCATGTCGTCAGTTTTGAATTTCTTCAAATAACTAATTGCGTTGTCATACTCACCTAAGTGGAGGTAGCAAATACCGGCATAGTATTTCGCTAATTTTCCGGTTTCGGTTGAACCGTAGTCGTCAATGATGTCTAAGAAACCAAGAGAGTTTCCGTCGCCGTTCAACGCAAGATTGAAAGAGTCTTTGCTGAAATAGTTTTGAGCTTGGAAAACTTGCACTTGTGCATCTTTGCTGCGGGGTGATGCATAAAACTTGGTAATTCCAAGGTATGCTAAAATTATAAATACAATACCACCTACAACATATAGTGTTGTTTTTAAGTGATTCTCAATAAATTGCTCGGTTTTTGTCAGAACTTGTTCTACTTCGCCAAAACCTTCTTTCGCTGTATGCTTATTATCTTTTACCATAATGTAAAACTGTTTTTTCAGAATTGCTCACAAAAATAGTTTTTTTCTAAAAAAACCACTCATATTATCTAACAATTTTCAGAAATCATCAAAATAGACCATTTCTTGTGGGCTAAACATAAGTTGAAGCCCATATTGCGCATGTTGTTTTAAATCTTGTTTTGTTTGGTTTATTACTTTCGCGTTCCGATTATTTTCCCAATTTTGTTGAAAAGTTTTTATATGCACCTTAAATCGCTTTCTATTCTCGATTACAAAAACATAGAGCAGGCTGATGTTCAGTTCTGTGCTAAGTTGAATTGCTTTTTGGGCGATAATGGGGCAGGTAAAACTAACTTTCTCGACTCTATTTATTATTTATCGTTCTGCAAAAGCTTCTTTAATTCGATAGATCAGTTGAATATTAAGCACGGAGGCGATTTTTTTATGGTTCAGGGGAAGTTTATTCGCGACAATGACGATGATCTTGTTTCGTGTGGATATAAAAATGGCCAGAAAAAGCAGATTAAGCGTAATCAGAAGGTATATAAAAAAATTAGCGACCACATCGGATTGTTTCCGTTGGTAATGGTTTCGCC
>CAZRXT010000101.1:0-3150 GCA_964604035.1 uncultured Prolixibacteraceae bacterium
GTTAATGAGTTTGAAGGAAACAACAGCTGGGGCTACAACCCTTCGTTCTACTTTGCGCCCGACAAATATTACGGTTCAAAAAATGAGCTAAAAAAGCTGATCGACGAATGCCACAAACGGGGCATTGCTGTGGTTATCGACATGGTTCTGAATCACAGTTATGGCCAAAGTCCACTGGTGAAGATGTACTGGGACGAGTTGAACAGTCGCCCGTCGTCCGATAATCCTTGGTACAACACCGTTTCGCCCAACACCACCTACTCGTGGGGATACGATTTCAACCACGAAAGCAGCTACACCAAAGAGTTTATCGACAGTGTGAACAGCTTCTGGATGAGCGAATATAACTTAGATGGTTTCCGGTTCGACTTTACAAAAGGATTCACCAATACTTCGGGCGATGGAAGCGCTTACGATGCCTCCCGAATTGCAATACTTGAACGCATGGCCGATGAAATTTGGAAACGGAAGCCGGGCGCGCTTGTAATTTGCGAACATCTGGCCGATAACTCCGAAGAGAAAGTGCTTGCCAACCACGGATTGTTGCTTTGGGGAAACCTCAACTACAACTATGGCGAAGCGGCAATGGGCTACACCGAAAGCAACAAATCTGATTTGTCGTGGGGAATATATTCGAAGCGGGGCTGGGATACTCCTAATTTGGTCACTTACCAAGAAAGCCACGACGAAGAGCGGATGGCTTACAAGTGCCAGTCGTGGGGAAATTCATTGGACGGCTACAACATAAAAAATACTGAAACAACTATTGATAGGATGAAACTGAATGCTGTTTTCCACCTGCCACTTCCGGGTCCAAAAATGATTTGGCAGTTTGGCGAGCTGGGCTACAATTATTCAATAAATACCTGCGAAGACGGAACCATTTCCGACGACTGCCGCTTGTCGATGAAGCCCGTGAAATGGGATTACATTGATGATGAAAAACGTTCGGAACTGTTCAGGGTTTATGCCGATTTGAACTATCTGAAACAAAATTACGAAGAGTTCACTCCAACAAATTTCTCGGCATCGTTAACCGGAGCGCAGAAAAGTTATACGCTATCGAATAGCAACAACTATGTGATTGTACTTGGAAATTTTGCCCTTACCGAAGCTACTATCAACGTAAGCATCCCCAAAACAGGAACTTGGTACAACTATTTTGAACGAACCTCGATGCAAGTTTCTTCAAGAAGTATTGATGTTTTACTTCAGCCGGGAGAATACTTGATTCTTTCAACCCGCGAGTTTGCCCATCCCAAAATTACAACTGTTGATGTTGACGAAACAATAAGCACCTCATTTACAATCTATCCAAATCCAGTTCAATCTCTATTGAAGATCAATTGCGAGAACTTAAGAAAGGTTGAAGTGTACGATTTGAGCGGGAGATTAGTTTATTCAACATCTTTTGAGACAAATGATGTACAAAAAACAATCGACTTAAGTTCAGTAAAACCGGGAATCTATTTCATCAAAAGCACTGATAGCAAACACACTATAACGACTGAAAAAATTATCAAGCTATGATGGGAAACAAATCACGTTTAAAAGCTCTGCCCGTACTGTTCGGGTTTTTCGTTATGGGTTTTGTTGATGTAGTTGGGATATCGACCAGCTATGTGAAACAAGATTTTGGACTTAGCGACACGTTATCGAACCTTTTACCTGCAATGGTATTCCTCTGGTTTGCAATCTTCTCAGTTCCAACCGGAATGTTTATGAATAAACTTGGGAGAAAGAACACCGTACTTTTAAGCATGTTTTTCACACTGCTTGCCTTGCTGGTTCCGCTGATCGCATACAATTTTGTGGCCATTTTAATTGCTTTCGCGTTGTTGGGAATAGGAAATACAATTCTGCAAGTATCTCTTAATCCGCTTGTTTCAAATATCGTTTCGAAAGAACAATTAACAAGTAGCCTGACATTGGGTCAATTCATTAAAGCAATTGCTGCTTTCTTGGGACCAATTTTAGCAGGATTTGCAGCATCATCGCTTGGGAACTGGAAATTGATGTTCCCAATTTTTGCTGCTATCACAATTATGTCGAGCCTTTGGTTATGGTTTACATCAGTTGAAAGGGAGGCCGAAGTAGCTGAAACCACATCGTTTAAAGCTGCATTCAGCCTGCTGGGCGACAAAACAATTTTGTTTCTTTTCCTTGGAATTCTGTTTGTTGTAGGTGTAGATGTTGGTATGAACACCGCCACCCCAAAGTTTCTGATGGAGCGTACAGGTATGACGCTGGAAACCGCCGGACTTGGAACAAGCCTCTACTTTGCAGCTCGTACTGCCGGAGCATTAATTGGAGCTATTCTTTTAGCAAAAATTTCGGCAAAAAAGTTTTTCCAAGTAAGCATGATATTGGCCGTTGTTGCCTTAGTTGCAATGATCCCGATGAAAAATACAATTGGCATATTGGTAATGGTTGCCATTATTGGTTTTACAATTGCCAACGTTTTCTCAATCATTTTCTCCATCGCCATTCAGAAATTACCTTCGCGGGCTAACGAAATTTCAGGATTGATGGTAATGGGTATTGCCGGTGGTGCCATTTTCCCATTATTAATGGGCGTTATGTCGGACAAAATGGGGCAGACCGGTGGGTTGCTCGTAATTTTTGCCTGCATGATTTACCTTCTGGTTGCTTCTTTCGTAATAAAAACAGAAAACAAATAGGAATCCTATCGAATATAGAAAAAGGGAGTTGCCGTTAACCGACAACTCCCTTTTTCTGTATATATGGCATGCTCAATTACGTCGATTCTGGCGGAGTAATTTTTGGAAGCCTCACTTCAGACCGGGAAACAAAAGAGGTTGGAAGCGGCATTCCATAAAGTGCTTTACGTAAATGATCGCCAAACGATTTGTGGTCTTTAAACTTTTCCAATTCTTCGGTAGTGATTATATTCCCAATACCGATACGGGTTCTTTTCCCGTGCTTATTAAACAATTCGCGAGGCATTTGTATCAATCTGATTCTCCAGCTAATCAACTCTAACGAATAAAACAGAAACGAGTTTTTATCGAAGAACCGAATTGGAACAACGGGCACTTTTGCAATATGTATTAATTTAAGGATACTCTCTTGCCACTCGCGGTCTCTCACCCCAAGATGCCTGAATTCAAACATCGAAACAGCGCCTGC
>CAZRXT010000101.1:3250-7737 GCA_964604035.1 uncultured Prolixibacteraceae bacterium
TAAGGGTGGTTTGAGACCGTAATAAACGCACCCTCTTTTAGTGGCATTAATCGTTCGGCATTGCCAATCTGATAATCGACACCCAAATCTTTCAATAGAGATTCAGCAAAATCGGATCCACGATGCTCGCAAGAACGCGCATAAAGAGCATTAACCCTGTCGATTGCAAACACTTTCATGAACAACCGGGCCAAACGCCTTCCTTTATCGCCTTTAAATGCAGGCGACATACGCTCTAAATCTTCAAATTCAACTACCGATCTTTTCAATGCCAAAGAATATCGTCAATAAATATTTTTAAGAGGGAACCAATCAAAACTACTGATTTAATTCCTTACACATCTTCTCGTGACGATTTATTGTGAACGCAAGCAGTGGATTGAAAATAAATATCTCAACTGCGAAATACAACCATCCCAAGTTTGTCAATAAAGTTACAAGAATTATGATACTTCGAGCGTTAAATGTAAAACAGTCGAGGTATGGCATCAATTTCAAACTTTTAGCTCTGAATGCTGCCACTATATCATCGGGATATCCATCAGGGTATTTTGCTCTCAGGTTGTTCATATACGAATTCAACTTAGGCGTTTTAAACTCCTGATTAAGAGTGTACAGATAATATAACCGGAAGAAAATTTTAGTCACCGGGTTTTCCCAGGTTAACGAACGTGAGTGTTTTTGTATTGATTTAGAGTCTTCGAACTCGCTATTTATTCCTGCTTTAAGAAAATGGAGATGCAACGTTTTGTAATGATCAACCATTCCGGCCTGAGTAAGGTGCGAAATACCCGAAACCACAATAATAAGATAAGTCCACCAGCCCCATCCTTCGAAATTGATTAAACGGAAAGCCATGGCAAAATAAAACACAACAAACCACAAATCGCCGGCTACTCCATCCAATATCCGTCCAATTTCCGACTTAATACCAGTAATTCGGGCCAACTGGCCATCGACACAGTCTAAAATATTGGCACAAACCAACAATGCGAAACCGGCCATATTTATAGCCAAATTGTTTGGATAAAACATTAAACAGCCACCAACGCCAACAAAGATCGAGATTATGGTTATTGCATTGGGAGTAACACCTGTATTCCTCAGCAACATTGCTATTTTAAAACCAAGTGGCCGATAAAAAATTCGATCAAGCCAGTTTTCAGTATCCCACGATTTTAGTGAGTCTTTAAATGAGATGGTAGATTTAGGATTATTCATTGGTAAAAAAATTGTTCAAAGTTTATTTATAACTGTAACCGCCATCGCAAACTACAATTTCACCATTCATGTAGTTATTATTAATGAGCAGCATATACACATCTGTAAGTTCTTCGGGCGAACAAAACCGGCCCGAAGCAAGTTTATTGGTGATATTCTTCCTGATTTCGGCAGGTTTGTTCTTCTGCCATTCGGTATCGACAAAACCAGGGGCAACAGCATTTACGCGTATTTGTTTGTCGACGAAAAATTTAACCATATTCTTCACCAGTGCGTGCACCGAAGCTTTGGTTACGCCATATGCCAATGACACTGAATGAGGCTGAATGGCCATGAGCGAACCTGTAAAAGTTACACTTCCACCAGTATTCAATATTGGATATATTTTTTGGAGTAAGAAAACCGGGAAATGGACATTTGCGGTAAAAACCTTAGCCCAATTTTCGGGCTTGATATCGTGAAAGTCGGCTCTGTCGGTAATGCCCGCATTAAAAATTACAGCGTCAATAGTAATATTGTGTTCCACCAAAAAGCCATCAATAATGCCAACGCTTTCTAAATCAGAAATGTCAGCTTTCAATAAATGAACTTGTCCCTGAGCAATTTCACAAAATTCGGCATACGAGATATTTGCCGACTCGTTGTCGCTGGCATAAGTTGCTATTAAGTTCCACCCTTCGTTCAAAAGGCGAATACTTACAGCTTTGCCAATTCCTTTTGTTGCACCGGTTACAAGAGCCGTTTTACTCATCCTTACTTCCAATCAAGTCGGGTTTTGCTTCCCTTTCGGCGTGCAAACTCTGTTCGTAAGTTTCGTAAACAGTTTTCTTTAACGACGAGGAAGAGATTCCATCGCCATAAGGAAAGTAGAAAACCCTAACCCCAAGTTCTTCCAAATAATCATATTTACCACACCAGTCGTCGCCTACAACAAAGGCATCGATATGAAGTTTTTTTACGATCTCGGTATGATCAAGTGTATGCTGCGGAATAACAATGTTTGGAGCTTTCAATGCTTCAACTATTTGGATCCTCTCAACAAAAGGAATGATTGGAGGATTCTTATAGGATCGAACCAGCTCGTCGGTACTTACACCAACAATCAGAATTTCGCCTAAGCCACGAGCATAATTAATCATTTTCAAGTGATTAACATGAAACATGTCAAACGTCCCTGATGTATAAACTATCGACTTTTTATCAAACATGATATTCAGTATAAAGAATTGTAAAAACAGTACGGAAAACGGCTTCGGAACATCTGTTAATAAGCCAATTTTTCGAACGGGTAAAATTATCTATTTTTTAAACGACTTGACACTCTTTTGAAACTAAAAAAAGTTGAAATACAAACTTAAGGTGCCGTTAATGTCAAAAACTATTCCGAGGATTGGCTACGTACAAATTGGCAACATGCATGTCAGTTTATCTGCCAAAGTATGATTAGTAAACCTTTTCCCAACAAAAATGTTCCTTGTCTAAAACCTTTATAAGGTTAAAATTTATGCAAAGAAACGTACTTTTGCTACACTGAATTGAGCAGTTATGTATCAGACTAAAAAAACGTATGTGAAGCCCGGGATGAAAATATCGGAGTTGATTTTCGAAAATCCTTCGGTATTAATGCTTCTCGAGCATTTCGGATTCGACCTTGTTGTTCACGACAATACCGTTGAACAACTTAGCAAACAATACAATGTTAACCCCGAACTTTTCGTCTCTTTCTGCAATCTTTTTAATGGATTCGCTCCTTCGGGTATCGACACGTTTACAACGAACGATGTTTCAACAATCATTTCATTCCTCAGGAACACCCATTCGTATTATAAAACCGACAAATATCCTGAGATAAAAGCACACATTCAACAACTGTTTTTGAAGAACAATAGCCCTGAAATAAAGCTGGTTGAAAAGTTTTTCAACGAATATTTCGACGAAGTTACCGAGCACCTCGATTATGAAGAGCAGGTTGCCTTTCCATTGGTATGCGCCAAACTGGGAATTGAAAACATTGCACCTCAGAGTTCGGATCAAGGATATTCAATTTCGGATTACAGAACGCACCATACCGATATCGAATTTAAACTTTCAGAATTAAAGAGCCTTCTGCTTAAACATATACCCACAAAGGGCGATAGCATTGAACGCCGCCGGTTGCTTACTAGCCTTTTTGAACTTGAGTTCGACCTCTCAATTCATTCGCTTATTGAAGAGTCGATACTGATACCGTTGGTGAAAAAACTTGAAACGAACATGTTTCCAGAAAGACACAATCGCAGATCCAGCGAAAGTTAATCGCAACGAAAGTTAAGCTAGTATGAACAAAATACATGTGAGTTCCATCGGAATGAGATTTTATTCGAAGAACATCTGTTCAATCCAGAGGACAATCAGCAACTTAAAATTTTGTATGGGTGAGAGAGAGGCAAAACGTGGTTAGCGGAAGGTTAAATATTGGGATAGTAGAACCTTCGCAATTGGTTTTTGAAGGGCTCTCGGGGTTGCTGCTGAAATCGGGGCAACACTATCAGGTGTTCAAAATTGAAGACATTGAGGAGATACCTGCATCTATTGACGAATACGAGCTGAACCTGATCATTGTTAACCCCTCGCAACTGCTCAACAGGGTGAAGGCATTCAAACACATTAAAAAGATATCGCAAGTACAGTGGGCGGCACTGGTTTATAGCTTTTACGACTCCGAAACCCTCTCGAACTTCGACGAAGTGATTAGGGTAACCGATGCCCCCGAAACAATTATCAACGCTATTAATAAAATAGCCGATACCGATATTGCTGAAAGCGACACCGCTGTGCAGGAATCTCTTTCGGAACGCGAAACCGAGGTGCTGGTGCAGCTTGTTACCGGCTTGTCGAACAAAGAAATTGCCGACAAGCTAAACATCAGCATCCATACCGTAATAAGCCACCGGAAAAACATAACCCAGAAAACAGGCATCAAAAGCCAATCGGGGTTAACCATCTACGCACTTTCGAACAAGATTATCTCGCTCGACAATCTGGGGTAAACACCCTACCCCACCGCCTGCTCTGAGTAAACAATACGCCCATTTGCAACCTTTGGCATGCTACATTTAATATGTAATCTCCACAAAAAAATTCTTTTTGCCCCTGCCCGATTTATTCAAAATACACACTACACAAAATAACGGTTTTTGAATTCTACATGGAAAATCTTACAGTTCATCTTCAAAAAAGGACACTTCATCAAAAACCTAAAATTTTAACATAAATTCTTTGGCGTT
>CAZRXT010000102.1:0-7724 GCA_964604035.1 uncultured Prolixibacteraceae bacterium
TCACTCACCATTGATTGATATGTGTGCACATCAGAATGTGGTGATAATCCGTGATTTCGTAAATCGACAACAATAACCCGATATTTTTCTGATATTTTCCTCGCAATTGGAATCCAATTATCTGAAGAACCAAACAAACCGTGCAAAATAACAACAGGTGTTCCTTCTCCTAACAATCTGTAAAATAGCTTCATTGCTACCTAAGGCAATCGAGATATTTTTTTATGGTCGTTTCAAGGCCTAAGTATAATGCATCAGAAATTAGAGCATGGCCGATCGAAACTTCTTCGATAAAAGGAATGTGGGTTATAAGGTACTTCAAGTTTTGAAGATCGAGATCATGACCGGCATTGATGCCTAAGCCCAGTTCTCTTGCTTTGTTTGCTGCAAGTACAAAAGGCTTAATTGCTTCGGCGCAATTAACCGGAAACAATGTTGCGTAAGGTTCTGTATATAATTCAACCCTATCGGCATTGCAAAGCTTAGCTCCTTCAATATGAGTTAAATCTGTTCCAACAAATACAGAAACCCTGATTCCTTTCGATTTGAATTCAGAAATAACTTCGGTCAGAAATGACTTATTATTAATTGTATCCCAACCTGCATTCGATGTAATTGCATCGTGAGCATCGGGAACTAAAGTAACCTGAGCTGGTAGTATTTCGCAAACCAGATCAATAAAACGCTGATTTGGATTGCCTTCGATATTAAATTCGGTAGTAAGTACAGGCTTTAATTCGTATACATCGTTGTACCTGATATGTCTTTCGTCGGGACGAGGATGTACTGTAATTCCCTGTGCTCCAAATTTCTCACAATTAATAGCAGCTTCAATAACATTAGGAACATTTCCATTACGGGCATTTCGTAATGTTGCTATTTTATTTATATTTACACTAAGCGTAGTCATTTTATATATTTTTAAGATGCAATTTACAATTTTCGGACTATTTTTCGGTTTTTATACTTTTAGATTGTAAAAAACAGCATTATTTAATAAAACAAGGCTAAAATTAAGAAGCATGATTGCACGAGAACTCATTTCAGAAACATTTCCAACATTGAATTGCTCCGATACAGGA
Organism: uncultured Prolixibacteraceae bacterium; assembly: GCA_964604035.1. Classification (GTDB taxonomy): domain Bacteria; phylum Bacteroidota; class Bacteroidia; order Bacteroidales; family Prolixibacteraceae; genus CAYMTR01. Next base: position 1,083 of record CAZRXT010000102.1, read on the forward strand.
AAAAAGGCAATTTTTTTAATGGAATCTTTCAGGGTTTCTCACTTGCCAATTGTTCGGAACAAAGAATACCTAGGTTTAGTCTCTGATAAAGACATCTATGATTTTGACCTTAAAAAGTGTTGTTTTAAAGATAGTGAAATTTCGTTGCCAGCTCCTTATGTTAATGCAAATCAGCATATTTACGAGGTTATACAGATCATGTTGGGGAAGAATATTTCTGTTCTACCGGTACTTGAATTGAATCATGATTATTGTGGTTCAATTCTGATCAACGATTTATCTGCTAATTTTTTGAAGTTAGCAGCAGTAAACGAGCCTGGTGCTGTTATTATTCTGGAATTGAGCCCATTAAATTATTCTTTGTCGCAGATAGCCCAAATTGTAGAATCGAACAATGCTAAAATATTGAGTCTGTATACCAAGAACCCCGAAGATTCGATGGAAATGAACGTAACATTAAAAGTAAATGTGACTGAGATTTCGTCAATTATTCAAACCTTTACCAGGTACGATTACGATATAAAAGCAGTTTACATGGATGATTCTTTAATTACAGATATGTTTAAAGACCGTTATGGTCTCTTTATGAAATATTTAAATGATTAACAACTACTTTTCTAAAAGAGAAAAAAGTGAGAATAGCAATTTATAGTACCGAGGTCAAAGAAGAACACATTCAAATTTACAAGCGCATTTTCAACTTTTTCGATGCCCATCAAATAGAATATTTTATTTTCGAAGGTGTTAAAAATCACATTATAAATTGGTTAGATTTATCTGCTGACCTAAAAACTTTTAACGATAAAACAGACAAAAATTTCAGTGCCGATTTTATTCTATCGGTTGGCGGTGATGGTACTTTCTTGAGTGCAGTAACTTTTGCCTTTGAAAAGAGTGTTCCAATTGCGGGAATTAATTGTGGTCGATTGGGTTTTCTTGCTGAAATAACGCCCGAGGATCTTGAAGAGTCGCTTAACCAGCTTGTTAATAGTGAGTATGAAATTGAATATAGATCATTGTTAAAACTAATTGAACCTTCGACTCTCTTTGAAGATTTTAATTATGCGATGAATGAACTAACGGTTCACAAACTCGACAACTCTTCAATGATAAGAATCGAAACCTTTATAAATGGAGAATTTCTTGCCAATTATTGGGCCGATGGTCTTATTGTTTCTACGCCAACAGGTTCAACTGCATATTCGTTAAGTGTTGGTGGGCCTATTGTAACTCCGAATGTTTCGGGGCTTATTATTACTCCAATTGCTTCTCATCACCTTACTGTCAGACCAATAGTCGTTCCCGACGACGTTGAAATAGAACTACGGATCGATGGTCGAGGGCATCAGTTTCTACTTTCTATCGACCACCATTCTTCTCCTCTTGACTTTTCTTCTTCAATTAAAATTAGAAAAGCAGACAAAATGGTTCCTGTTGTAAAATTTAATGGGCAATCGTTTTATTCTACATTGAGAAACAAATTAATGTGGGGCGCCGATAAAAGGAATTAATCTTTTCTCTGCTAATCCACAATTTTTCAGCTTTACAATAGTTCATATATAAAGCCCATCAGGTTTTTAGAATAATTATTTTATTTTTGTAGCTCTCTTTTTGGGACAATTAATTTGGGCTACTCCGAGACATTATCAATCAATGGGTTCTGCTCTCGGAATTTTATTTTAAATAAACATGATATTAAATTATGCCCTTTAAAAAATTAGGATTCATTTTGTTACTCACCATTCTGTCGGGAAAATCTTTTTCTCAACAGCAAACTGCCGATATTGGGATTTTTGTTGGTGGAGCCACTCCTATTACCGATTTTTCAAATACTAACCTTTTTAAATCGGTCAATTTCGATTTTGGAGGATTTTATCGTTATAATTTTAACTCACGTTTTAGCTTAAGAATTAATGCTTTATATGGAAAAGTTGGAGCAGTTGGAAGTCTTAATTTAGAACCACAAAAGTTCAAAAAAAGTGTTTTTGATTTTGGAACTTTTATCGAAATAAACTACCTAGACTATATTGTTGGTGTAAAAAAAATGAGATTTAGTCCGTTTGTTTACACAGGGTTAGGTTTGAGCTATTATCCAAATGAACAAGGAAAAGGAACAATAACCCCAAATATCCCATTAGGGTTGGGCGTAAAATATGCTTTAACCGATAAATTATCAATGGGTGCAGAAGCCTCGCTTCGTAAATTATTTAACGATGGGCTTGATAATCTGAATAATCCATACCAAGAAGTTGGATTGGAAAAAGTGAGTGATATTTTACACAACAACGATTGGATAAGTTATTTTGGGTTAACTTTGAGCTATAAATTTTATTGGGGCAGGAAGCCTTGCCCTGCTTATGAGAGCATTAATTGACAATGAGTTATAAAGATCAAATAGATATCGATAAAGTACCAAAACATGTCGCTATCATTATGGATGGCAACGGGCGTTGGGCTGAAAAACGAGGAAACTCAAGAATTTTTGGTCATCAGCATGGTGTTGAGTCTGTTAGGGCTTCGATTAAAGCTGCGGCAGTAATTGGCGTCAAATACCTTACCATTTATGCCTTCTCTACCGAAAATTGGAACCGGCCAAAGTTTGAAGTAGAAGCATTGATGACTCTGTTGGTCAATGTGATCAAAAACGAGACACAAGAATTGAATAAAAACAATGTCCGTCTTAAAATTATTGGCGACAGAGATTCCCTTCCACCCAAAGTAAAAAAAGAAACCGATTTAATCGTTGAAAAGCTTTCGAAAAATACTGGATTAACTGTTGTGATGGCTCTTAGTTACAGCTCTCGATGGGAAATCATAAATGCTGTTAAATCGATTGCCGGCGATGTTAAAAAAGGAAAAATTGATACTCAAGATATTTCACAAGAACTCTTTGATAGCTATCTTGCGACCTCAGAAATCCCAGATCCTGAACTGTTGATCAGAACTAGCGGTGAAGCAAGAATTAGTAATTTTTTATTATGGCAAATAGCTTATACCGAACTGTATTTCACCTCAGTTTTGTGGCCCGATTTTTCGGATGAAGATTTTTACGAAGCAATTTGCAATTATCAACAAAGAGAACGCCGTTTTGGCAAAACAAGTGAGCAAATAAACAACCTAATTTGAAGTAATGTTTAAGAAACTTTCGTTAACAGCCTTTCTGGTATTGACACTTTTAAACCTTTGGTCACAATTACCCGACAGCACTAACTTTTCAATTTATTATTCTAGTCCGAAGAAATATACTATCGGATCTATTGACATCGTGGGCATTAAATATCTTGATAAAGAGATGTTGAAAGAATATTCCGGTTTAAGTGTTGGCGATGAAATTACAATTCCGGGTGACAAAATTACCGACGTAATCAAGAAATATTGGAAACAAGGTCTTTTTTCAGATGTCAAAATAAATGCATCCAAAATTATTGACGATAAGGTCTATCTTGAAATTTTCCTTCGCGAGCGCCCTCGCCTATCAACAATCAATTATAATGGTGTAAAAAAATCAGAACTTGAAGATATTAAGGAAAAAGTTCTTCTTTTAGAAGGTGGTCAGATTGTTGACGCTCAACTTGTTAATGCAAAAAGAATTATTGCTGACATATTCAAGGAAAAAGGATTTTTAAACACAGAGGTCGATATTGTTCAACGCGACGATCCTAATAAAGAAAACTCTGTTATCCTTGATGTTAATATCGATAAAAAAGAGAAAGTTAAGATTGACGAAATCGTTTTTCATGGAGTTGAAAAAGTAAGCGTTTCAAAACTTGAAAAGGCGATGAAAAAAACCAATGATAAAAAGTTGAAAAACTTCTTTTTATCGAAAAAATTTCAAGAGAACCTTTACGCTGAAGACAAAATCAATGTAATTAACAAATACAATGAATTAGGCTATCGTGATGCTATTATAACCAAAGACACAATCATTAAGAATGAAAATAACAACAATATTAAGATTGAACTTTGGATTGAAGAAGGCAATAAATATTATATCAGGAATGTAGGCTGGGTTGGTAATACTGTTTATCCTGCGCCCTACCTCGATAGCTATTTTGGAATTCAAAAAGGAGATGTATATAATCAGAAACAATTTGATAAACGATTGAGTGGCGATGACGATGCTGTAGGAAGCCTCTATCTCGATAATGGTTATCTATTCTTCAATGTCAACCCTGTTGAAACGAATATTGAAAATGATTCTATCGATTTGGAAATGAGGATTTACGAAGGTAAACAAGCAACAATTGATAGGGTTATTATACAAGGCAATACAAAGACTCATGAGCAGATTGCTCGTCGCGAGCTTTACACTTTGCCTGGCGATTTATTCAGTAAAAAAATACTTATGCGTTCATATCGCCAGCTTGCCCAGCTAGGCCATTTTGATCAGGAACGTATTGGTATTGACCCAATTCCTGATCAGGAAAATGGAACTGTTGATATCAAGTATAGTTTAATTGAACGTGCTAACGATCAGGTTGAACTTTCAGGTGGTTGGGGTATGGGTATGTTTGTAGGATCTGTAGGTTTGAAATTCACAAACTTCTCGGCTCAGAATATCCTTAATAAATATGCATGGAAACCACTTCCAACTGGCGATGGACAAACACTTAGCCTTCGTGCACAAACTAACGGGAAATATTATCAGCAATATAGTTTTAGTTTTATGGAGCCTTGGTTTGGTGGTAAAAAACCGAACAACTTCTCGTTGTCTTTTTACTATTCAAAATTAACGAAGACCGATGCTTCATACAGTTATTATAACCCATCGTCAAGTTATGGCGGTTATGGTTACAATAACTACGGTTATTCTTCTTATGGTTCCTCAAGTAGTTCAACAAATGCTGCCATAACTGCTTATCAGGTTACTTATGGTTTATCTGTTGGATATGGTTATAGGTTAAACTGGCCTGATGATTATTTTACGCTTTATCATGAATTGTCGTTGCAACATTATAAATTATTAGAATGGCCTTATTATTTCCTTAGTACTGGAGATATTAACGACTTTAGTATAAAAACAGCATTGAGCCGTAACTCAATCGACAATCCTTTATATTCTCGCCGAGGTTCATCTTTTAGCCTTTCTGTTGAAGCAACCTTGCCTTATTCGTTGATAAATGGAAGAGATTATAGCGAATCAAGTTTAAGCGACAAAAAACGTTACAACTACCTTGAATATCATAAATGGGTGTTCAATGCAAAGTGGTTTACCCCACTCGATCGTGCTGAGAAGTTTGTCTTGCACACTAAATATGAATTCGGTTTGTTAGGCTATTATAATCAGTACCGTAAATCTCCACTCGAAGGTTTCAAAATGGGTGGTGACGGTATGTCGGGATATGACATTTATGGATCGGACAATATCGCTCTGCGTGGTTACGCAAACGGAAGTATCACAGCTACCGAAGGTGGTGGTAGTGCTGCAAATATCTATTCTAAAGCAACTGTTGAACTCCGATACCCTATAACTTTATCTGAATCGGCAAATATTTATGCCCTTACATTTTTAGAGGCTGGTAATAGTTGGTACGATTTTAAGAGCTTCAATATTTTCGATTTGAAACGTTCTGCCGGTGTTGGTGTTAGATTTTGGTTACCAATGTTTGGTTTGCTTGGTATTGACTGGGGTTATGGTTTCGATTTACCTAACAACGGTATGTCATCATCAGCTAAAAGCCAGTTCCATTTCGTAATTGGACAGCAATTCTAATAATTGGTACGATAGTTGTTTTATTTAGCTCAAATACTAAAAACTTAAAATATTATGAAACGATTCGCAATTACACTTGTAGCAGTTCTTGCAATTTCATTTGCAAGCTACGCTCAAAAATATGCTTTTGTTGATACCGAATACATTCTTGAAAACATCCCTGCCTACAAAGCAGCCCAGGAACAATTAGATCAGCTTTCTGGTCAATATCAGAAAGAGTTGGAAACTGTACAGGCTGAGTTGGAACAGATGTACAATGATTTCAGATCAGAATCGGTACTCCTTTCCGACGAAATGAAGCGTAAACGTGAGGATGTTATTGTTACTAAAGAAAAAGAATACCGTACCCTTCAACAGAAATATTTTGGTCGCGAAGGTGAGTTGTATAAAAAACGTCAAGGTTTAGTTAAACCAATTCAAGACGATATCTACAACACCGTTAAGACAATCGCAACTGAAGGCAGCTATTCTGTGATTTTTGATAAAGCAGGTGGTTTATCAATGCTTTACACCGATCCAAAGTTTAATTTGAGCGATCAAGTTCTTGATAAAATGGGATATAAAAATTGAAGAATGATAAAGTTAACGTCAAAAAAAGTTATTTTTTATACAACTTAATTTTATATTTGCGTTCAACTTTACAAGGGGATTTAATCAGTTAACAAAAAAATTTAAAATAACAACGATGAAAAAAGTTTTTATAGTACTTATTATTCTTTTTGCCGGAATGGCAAATTTTGCTCAAGCCCAAACACAGAAGTTTGGTCATATTGATATTTCACAATTAATTCAGGTTATGCCCGAAAGAACTACGGCTTTGAATCAATTGGAAAAAACTGCAAAAGAATTGGAAGACATGCTTGGAACAATGCAGACTGAACTTCAGACAATGATTAAAGAGTATACCGATAAAAAGGAAACAATGTCAG
>CAZRXT010000103.1:0-4901 GCA_964604035.1 uncultured Prolixibacteraceae bacterium
TTTTGCCAGTCGCCATATTTCTCAATGTTGAACGTTGGGTTTATAACGCTGAAGTCTTCAATGCAGAGCTCTTTTTTGAAGAATGCACGGTGAAAATCGGCCCCGCTAAATTGAATTTTGGGAAAATGGATATCGAAAATTTCATTTGGAATTGAGGTTATTGTATCGTTCTGTAGGTAATTTTCAAGTGGAATTATCCGAAGATTAAAAATCTCGGCTTTTTGCCCTTGGCTCGAAAGGTTGATTGAGTCGGTGAGCATTCGGTGAAAATTATCGGCAAGCTGAAGGTTTATATTGCTGAATAAGACATTGAAATTCTCGGCAAAAAATATTTTGTCCGAACTGTAGAATGTTGCACTGTCAATTGAAAGGTCGTTTAATTCGAAATTGAACTCGGTTTCAAAAAAGCCCGATTTGTCATCGTCAATATCGTAGCTGTAGTAAAGTTTTCCTTTGCTGATTGATGTTTTTTTTACATAAACTCCTTTGATGTAATCCTTTATCTTGTCAAGAATCAAGCTTGTGTCAGTGCTCTTTTTCTTGATCGGCTTATTTTTATCGAAGCTAACTTTTGCCTCAGGCGAGCGGATATCGAGTTCGCGCATGGGGATAATTTGCTTGTGGTACATGTCGAAAAAGTTGATATCCTTAAATGTTAGCCCTTTGCTCTTGATGTCGATGAGTGTGCTGATTGTTTTTGCTGATCTGTTTTTCAGTGGTTTAAACGTAATTGAGCCAGTTTCTACTTTTCGTTCTTTTGTGTTTGCCGAAATGTTGTTGATAACGAGCTGATGAACGTTGTCGCTATGGTTAAGTGTGAAGTTTTCTAAAAAGATGTCGAGGTCAAGAGCCGACAAAATTCGGTTCTTTTGGCGGTACGACGACGAATCGGCCAGGAAATGGTAAAAGTTGACGGTCAGGTTCTGTATCGACTGCGCCGAATTTTTCTCACCGTTGGGAATCATGTCGAGATTGGCATTTTTAATCGAAAAAGTATCAACCTTTATCCATTTTAGGTTCTTTTCAACCAGTTTGAATAGGTTAATCTCGTTAAGCGGGGTTCCTTGTACAACCTTGGTCCCAAACTCAATGGTTATTGATGGGTTATTGAGCACCAGCGACTCAATTGGGATTGTGTCCGAAGAATAAAAAAGTTGGACATCGCGGCTGTACAAATTGATCTCGGGCACTACAATTGTGTATTTGTTTTCGGCCGATTTTATGTCAGCCGACAATGGTTTTAGTTCAACTTCTTTTGCCCTGATTTTTGAATTCAAAAGCGAAAGACTGATCTCTTTTACATCGAGTTGGTGAACGTTATCGGTCAAATTGGTGTGTACATTTTCAACCCTGAGCGAAATGTCGTCAACATCGAATGGAAATGGCGATTTGGTGGTTTTAGTTCCCCCAATTCTGAACTTAACGATCTCGAGGTTGACCCGCGGAATTTTGTGTTTCGATCTGAACAGCGAGTCGACCTGCATCAATGCGTTAGTTATTAGCATTGTGTCGATACTTATTTCCTTTATCATTGGCAACGTAAGCGAATCGCCCATGCTTATTTTGTTGTTTGCAAACGATTCGAGGTTTACCTCTTCGCCGGTGCTTAGTCCAAAAGTTGGGTTGTCGATTTTTAACGATTCGATAACGAATCTTTTCTCCTTCAGAAGTTTTATGATATCGATCTTCGATATTACCAGCGATGGACTTTTGAGCGAATAAAACTTTTTGGTGGTGTCGGCAGCAAAAGCCTCGTCGGGTTGAAAAACAAGGTCCGATACGGTGAGTGTTTTCTGCTTAAAATTGAGGTCAATATTGTCGAAACTGAAGCGGTAAATGCTGTCGCTTTTTTCGTACACAAAGTCCGAAAGGTTCTTGTTAATTATTCGTTCGGCACCAAAAAACAGCAAAAGAAAGGCGAGTAAAATCAATGCCAAAAGAGAGGAGAAAAGCCATAAAGCAACTTTTTTCCAACCTTCGATAGTGTATTTTCCGCTTAAACCCATCTTTTTTTTTCAATTAGATGTTGAACTGTTCACCAAAAATAAAAAGCTTCAGTTAAAATCTTTTCGATGATTAACTGAAGCTAAAAATAACTAAAATAATAGTTGAATATAATTGTTAAGGCAATGTTTTTGTCGATGCCTTAAAATTGTTCATTCATTAACACCGTGATTTTATTGGATCAAATCACAATCTTGATTCCAAGGTTTAGTCCAACAGCTCCAAACGAGAAGAAGTGATGTGTAATTTCTTGGTTTGAAGGTTCAGGATATGGAAGTTTGTCTTTGAATTTCACAATGGTGTCGTCAGCTTCTCTCCTTTTGGTTGGTTTATAAATCATTGATTGATGGGTGAGTTCGACAAAGAATTTCAGGTTGTCGGTCGCATTAAAGTTTAGCCCAATGGCTTCGGTTACACCAAGAGGAAAACCACCACTAAATCTCTTGTCTTCGTCGGAAACATTTACTTTAGTAAGTGGCAAACCGGTAAGGAGCCCAAATTTAGCATAGGGCGAAATGTTTTCATCAATAGCTGTTTTGAACGAGAGCGAAGGGGTAAAATAGATTAACCGTCCGGTGAAGGTTCTGCTCAAAAAAGTATTTGGAACGGTTACACTTCGGCCATTTTGATAGCCAAGGTCGACTTCGAAATCGATAAACTTGTTCAGTTCCATGCCTCCTCCAAGATAGAACCCCCAGTTGCCGCCAAAGCTTCCGTAAATATTCTCGGTAGTTGTTGATGTATAAGCTTCGCCCATAATCAATTTCTGAACACCCAAGCCGTAACCTGCCCCTCCTTTAATGAAGAATTGTCCAAATGATTGAACCCCGATGAATAAACCAATCGTTATTAACACTATGATTCTAGCTGCCCGTTTCATAATTTTATGTTTTTGTTTCAATACAAGTTATGATTTTTAGAATTGCAAGTCAACACAAGCAGATGTAATCTTTTAAAGGTTTCTGGTTCATAGCTCAGTCTTTTGTTCAAAAATTAACCAATTGTAAACAATACTTTCAATGCTTCTTCCCAATTTTGGGTCGCCAATAATTGTATATTGTGTTTTTTGTTTTTTCTTAGATTTATAGTGTAAATAAATACAACTTAATTTCAGTTCTTATGAGGAAATCTTTTCTAGTTGTAGCATTGATGCTTTTTGCGGTGGTTTCGTTTTCGCAGGAAACAGAAACAAACAAACAAGTTAAGACCGGTTGGAATTTTGGGGCGTTACCTGCCGTTAGTTTCAACACCGACCTTGGTTTTCAGTATGGTGGGTTGGTCAATTTTTTCAACTATGGCGATGGAACAAAGTACCCCGATTATCTGCACAACCTGTATCTCGAAATTTCGCGATACACCAAAGGGAGTGCCATTTACCGTTTAGCTTACGATTCGAAATACCTTATTCCGGGCGTTCGCATCACTTCCGACCTTGCCTATTTGCCCGACGAAGCCTTCGATTTCTATGGATTTAATGGCTATCAGTCGGTTTTCAATGCCGATTGGCAAGACGACACTGCTGGAGATGGTGTTTATAAATCGAGGATGTTCTACAAGTATCAGAATAAAATGCTACGGTTCAAAACCGATTTTCAGATTCCTTTCCGCAATAAGCATTTCCTCGGACTTGTAGGTTTCAACCTCCAATCGTTCAACGTTGCAACGGTCGATATCGATAAAATGAACAAAGGGAAAGACGAAAACCTGCTGCCCAACGTGAAAACGTTGTACGACGAATATGTTGATTGGGGCGTAATTCCCGATGAAGAAAAAGATGGCGGATTTGTGCCATTGCTAAAGGCTGGCGTTGTTTTCGATACCCGCGACAACGAGCCAAACCCAATGAAAGGAATGTGGACCGAGGCTTTTCTGTTTGGTGCACCAACGTTTCTGGGTGCCGAATCGAGCTTCCTGAAATTCAACTTTACTCACCGCCAATATTTCACCATCATTAAGCGCGATTTATCGTTTGCATACCGCATTGGTTACCAAGGAACGTTGGCCGGCCATGCGCCATTCTATTACCAAACTCAAATTGAAACTTCGCTTATGAAAGACCAGTTGGGCTTAGGTGGGAACAAAACCTTGCGCGGAGTGAGCCGTAACCGTGTTGTAAGCGACGGGTTTGTGTATGGAAACCTTGAGTTGCGCTGGAAACCTGTTCATTTCCGTTTCATCAATCAAAATTTTTATATCGGGTTGAACGCATTTGTTGATGGTGGCCAAGCTTTGCAAAAAATTGATGTCGACCAATCGTTGGCGGCTGTTCACGATGGCTATTTTGATTTCGACAGCAAAGAAAAATTGCATTTGAGCTACGGTGCCGGACTCCGCATTGTGATGAACGAAAACTTTGTAATTGCCTGCGACTACGGACGTGCTTTCGATCCTCAGGATGGCAAAACAGGGTTGTATATTGGGTTGAATTACCTGTTTTAGGAACAATGATTTTATATTGAAAAACCTTCGTGAACAACAAGTTTCCGAAGGTTTTTTTATGCCGGCAAGGCTGGTGGTTTTTTGATTTTCTGCCTGAAATCTTGTTGGTAGATTACAACTGTTATAAGAAAGTCAGCCCAATTTTTTTATTAAGTCCTTTTTCGAAAATTCGAATCAGGGTCGATAGTTGAATGTTACCCTTACCATTTTCAATTTTAGAGATGTAGCTTTTTTTAGTGCCAGCCTTCATTGCAAGTTGCTCTTGTGTCAGATTTGCAGTCTTTCTAGCTTCTTTAAGCATTTCGCTCACAATGAACATTTGAGCGCCTTCTTCATATTCATTTCTACTATCGGTTCCAATCTCACCGTGTTCTTTTTCTATGAGCTCATCAAATGTTTTGATTCCTTTATAATCTGTCATGTCTTTGTTTTTTTAACTCAAAATACTCGTTCTTTAA
>CAZRXT010000103.1:5001-7566 GCA_964604035.1 uncultured Prolixibacteraceae bacterium
TTCTTTAACCTTCAAATCGAGTTCTTTATAAAAGTCGGTGAAGTAGTCTCCATGAAATATAATTTGTCTAGCCATTTTTCGAAAGTTATCGTCAAAGATAACACGCCTTTGTCAAAGTTTCAACTACCCTTGCACAAAATACCATGTTTGCTTCACGTTAATTTTCCGGATATGTCGAACCAGACCTCGTTTGCCCTGTCCGGAGTTCCGGATGTCATGAACCAGATCTCATTTGCCCCGTCCGGAATTCCGGATGTCTTGTTTTTGATCTCGTTTGCCTCGTCCGGAGTTCCGGATGCCTTGTTTTAGATGTGATTTGCCATATCCGGAGTTCCGGACACCATGAATCTCAAAATTGATAAAATTTCGTGTTGAAAAAGATGAAAATCAAACAACAAATTATGAATTAATTCAACTGATCTCTATTTTTCCCGTTGTGGTTTCAATCCAAAAATTGAACTATTTTTATCTCAACATCAACCAATAATATCAGAATGGACAAAGTAGCAGCAAAACAGCATATTGAAGAGCTTCGCGGTAAGCTCGACCACTATAATTACCTCTATTATGTGAAGGCAATGCCCGAGGTTTCTGACTACGATTTCGACCTGTTGCTGAAGGAGCTCGAAGCTTTAGAGAAGGAACATCCCGAGTTCGACGACCCTAATTCGCCAACTCACCGTGTGGGCAGCGATATCACTTCCGAGTTTCAGCAGGTGGTGCATAAATATCCCATGCTTTCGCTCGGTAATACTTACAACGAAGGCGAATTGCGCGATTTCGACAACCGTATACGCAAGGAGACTAACCTTCAGCCCGAATATGTTTGCGAGTTGAAGTTCGACGGGGTTTCAATCAGCCTCACTTACGAAAATGGACTGCTGAAACATGCCGTTACCCGTGGCGATGGCGATCAGGGCGACGATGTTACGGCCAATGTGAAGACGATCCGAAGTATTCCATTAAAATTGCGTGGCGAAGGTTGGCCTGCCGAATTCGAAATCAGGGGCGAAATTGTGATGCCCTACGAGGCTTTCAATAAACTTAATGCCGAGCGCGCGGCCAATGGCGAGGAACCGATGGCCAACCCACGGAACACCACATCGGGAACAATAAAAATGCAGGATTCGTCGGTGGTGGCAAAGCGCGGCCTCGATGCTTATTTCTACTTTGTCCCCAGCCAAATACGCCTCACCGAAAGCCATTCGCATAACCTTGAACTGGCTGCTTCGTGGGGATTCAAAACATCGGAACATACGCGCGTTTGTGAAAATATGGACGAGGTACTCCGGTTTATCCACCATTGGGACAACGAGCGCCACAACCTGCCAATGGCTACCGATGGTGTTGTAATTAAGGTGAATTCCATTGCTGTTCAGAACGATTTGGGAACAACTGCCAAAAGTCCGCGTTGGGCTGTGGCCTATAAGTTTAAGGCCGAACAAGCCGAGACGAAGTTGCTCTCGGTGTCGTATCAAGTTGGGCGCACAGGGGCAATTACCCCGGTGGCAAACCTCGACCCCGTTCAACTTTCGGGAACCACTGTTAAACGCGCATCGTTGCACAATGCCGATATTATTGCTGGTCTCGACCTACATATTAACGATATGGTGAAAGTGGAAAAAGGCGGAGAAATTATTCCAAAGATTGTTGGCGTGAATGAGGCCGAACGCCACCCAATGAGCGAGCGCGTAATGTATATTGATACCTGTCCCGAATGTGGAACCCCGTTGGTGCGCGACGAAGGCGAAGCGAAGCACTTTTGCCCAAACGAAAACGGCTGTCCACCACAGATCAAAGGAAAAATAAGCCACTTCATCAGTCGTAAGGCCATGAATATTGATGGGATGGGCGAGGAGACTGTTGAGCTTTTTTTCTCGAAAGGAATGATTGCCAATGTTGCCGACTTATACAAATTGAAAATTGAAGATATTGCTGCATTGGAACGCCTTGGCGATAAATCGGCACAACGGATTATCGACGGTTTGGAAGCTTCGAAATCTGTTCCGTTCGAACGGGTACTCTTCTCGTTGGGCATCCGGTTTATTGGCGAGACTGTTGCAAAAATATTGGCTAAGTCGTTTAAAAATATCGACGACCTTATGGCCGCATCGCTCGATCAGCTTACTAATACAAATGAAATTGGCGGCCGCATTGCCCAGAGCCTTATTGATTGGTTTGCCATTCCCCAGAACTGCGAAATGGTTAACCGGTTGCGACAGGTAGGTTTGCAGTTCGAACTCTCGGACGAGCAGTTGGCCGGAACAACCGATAAACTTGCCGGGCTGTCGATTATCATTTCTGGAACTTTTCAAAAGCATTCGCGCGAGGAGTTGAAGGAGATGATTGAAAAGCATGGCGGAAAGAATGTAGGTTCGATATCGAAAAATACCAGTTACATGCTTGCCGGTGATAACATGGGACCTAGTAAGCTCGAAAAAGTACAGAAATTGGGTATCCCAATTATTTCCGAAGATGAGTTTTTGGCGATGATTGGCGTTGAATAACTTTTTAACTTTGAAGAAAAACGACGATGAGCAATAGTGAATTAAAACAACAGATTGT
>CAZRXT010000104.1:0-7408 GCA_964604035.1 uncultured Prolixibacteraceae bacterium
TTTTTGTTGTAAACGAACTTGTTTTGTGGTGTTTAACTCCGTCTTCCGAAATAACATCGACATGAACAATGAAGTCGCTCTTTATTTCACTTGCTTTCAATTTCAAAACAATTTTGCCGTTTTCATCGGGCACTATATCGTTTTTCCACAGTAAAGTTGTCTGATATTTCCAGTTGTTGTGCGGCATCTTATCGGCATCGAAAGTTGCATTTTGTTGAAATCCCGATTCTGTTTCGCTCTGCTTTGGCAAGAAATCTCCGGGTTCGCGCCGTGTTGTAATTTCAATTATCCCTACCGAATTTAAGCCTGTGTACCGCTGTATATCTGCCGGATTTGTACTAATGTTGATTGATTTGACATCGAAAGGCGAAAGCGTGTTTAGCACACCAATGTCGGTTCCCATTTTCTGTCCATCAATAACAATAAGTGCCCCCGATTGAAAATTGAGCGAGTTTTCTGACCCATAAAAAACGATCTGATTATTATCGATCCTGAAAGGCTTTGTCATTTTGATGACCTCCAAAACAGAAGCCCCCGAATGGAAATATCTATCGGTCGATGATTGTTTTGCAGGTTTTTGGTCTTTGCGCTCGGTGCCAATTTGTCGAAGCAACTCTCTATTTTGCTGATAGTAATCTGTTATTTCGCCTTTCGACAACCGAGGATTGGGTATGAAAGATTCGTAAAGGATCAGTTCGTCGAGCGATTCGGCAAAACTCATATCAACATGTACGTTGTACGATTTTTTTCCCGAAGCATTAAATGCTTTCACTACAATATCTTTTGATGAAGTAACTTGTTTAAAAGTGAACCGTCCTTTTTCGTCGGAGGTGGTTGTTGCGAGGGTCAAATTGTTCGATTGCACAGCCATAACAGTCGCATTTTTAACCGGTTCTCGATTTTTATCGGTAACAATCCCACTTAATGTTTTACTCGATTCCTGTTTTGAATGCTTTTTGTCGGTCAGGAAATCAGCAAGTTTATAATGACGGTATTCGTTTGCAATTAATTCGAGGTTTGTGAGATAGATGTCGAGAACTGTTTTGGGTATTGGCGTCAAAAGAGGGTACTTCAAGAACGATTGCTGGCTCTCCTGTTCCTGATCATAGAGGTTAAACCTGTCGACAATCTTCACATCAACTACCGACCGCCCAAACTTCTCGATGAATTTACCGAGTTCGATAGTTACATCAACATCGCCATTTTTTTCGGTGGGGAATAGCTGAGTTTCAATGTCAATATCGATATCTTCATTGGGAGTATTGTAGACCAGCCGTTCGGAAAGCAACTCCCCTTCTTTCGAAAGGATAACAAAATTGATAATATCCTGAGGCAAATCGGCGGTCGAAATCTTCAGGTTATTCTTTTTCGATCCTTCAATTTCGTACGACATCATTATCTTTCCGTTGTAGATTGCCGCGAGTGTAAGCATCTGATCGACATACTTTCCCGATGTAAGCACAACAACCCTCAATGTAGAATCTTCCGTTTTGACCAACGTGAAAACCGATCCGTCGAGAATTGTTTCAGGGATATCGAATTCTTGATTTTTACCATATTCGCCGTCAATTTTGAAGGCGTATTTTTGTCCGGCCATTGGCATAAGGTTAATCAAGCCATATCCCTTTTTTAGCGGTTTGCCCACGCCCGCCTGATTGCCAAGTTGGTCGAAAACCCGACCCGAGATATCGATAGGTTCGCCAAACGGATCGACAGAGCGATAGAGAATGCGTTGTAAATTATTGGTTAGCAGCGAACCTCCTTCGGGAAAAAATTCAATCTGGATATTGTCGGCAGTTGTATAAACAGGCAGCTTTTGCGAAGCACTGCTGCGGTTCGCAAATGCAACTTCGAGGTAAAGCCCGTTGCTTATTTTTTCGGGGAGTTTAATTTTCAGTTCATTATCAGCATTCACAGTTACAGTAACCCGTTCGGTTGATATTTTATGGTTCAAATCGTAGAGCGAAACCAACATCTTTTCCCGTTTATTGCCTGGCGAAACCGATGACAAACAGAGCTTTGCCCTAACTTCTTCGCCCGGGCTGTATAGCTGTTTGTTAAGAGTAAAGTCGAGCAGATAGTCGTTCTTGCGGTACGAATTGATGGTGATGGGCTTAATTGCGGCCAACGATGCATCGTTTGCTTTCAACGCTTTAGGCGTGTAGGCTACCAAAAATGAATTTCCCTCTTTGGCCCAAAGCGGAATTGTAATTTGATTGTCGCAAACGCCTTTCACCAAAAGGTATTTATTGTCAGTAATTACCTCGCCCGATTCTTGTTTCAACATTACAATTAGCTCAGTATCTTCGGCCGGGCTCTCGGTTAAGCAGTTAAACACCTCAGCTTTAAACCATATTTTCTCGCCAGGGCAATAAATATCTTTGTCGGTTTTAATAAATACTTTATTCTTCGGAAAATCAGCATTTCCCTTGTCGAACGCCTCTTGCAACTTGGCCAGAGCAGGATTATTAACCTGACCTGAAACAGAAGTAAGGAATCCGAATATGAGTGTGATAAGTAATTTGTATTGCATCTGTTTTCAGTTTTTAATTACTGAGGTTTTTCTGTAATAATAAGATCATGATTTTCAAAATCTTTAAGAGCATCATTGAGGTCATCTTCGGGTTGAATAATGTTGTAATCGTCCCAAAAATCTTTGTCGTAGCTTACAATTTTTTCGGTAAAAAACTCACTTGGCTTAAATATCTCGCTCCTGCTAAACCGCTGAAAATCGCCTTTTTCGATGTTTGTTGTTTGCATTTCAGAAATACTTTTAAACTTGGTTTTCTGCTTTTTTTCGCGGTTGTTCAATTTTATCTGCATTAAACTGCGCGCTCCCAGCAAATACCATTTATTGTCGACAAGTTTATATTGAACAGTGTATGTTAGTTCTGTCGGGATAGCTTTATATTCTTTCGGTTCTTTTTCAATCATCAACCTGCGAGCCTCTTTAAGCCCTTGCCGTGTGTACGAAAACTCAATCCGCGAAAGAGCCCAACTCTGGCAATCGATGTACAAATAGCCCTCGTAAAGTATGTCGCGCAGGTTAGAGATTGGCGAAAATGAGATGATATATGTTTCCCTGCCGTCGATAAGTGTTTTCTTTTCATACTCATAAACGTACAAGTGCCGGAACTCGGGGTTAATGAAACTTTCGTTGTTTTTCACCACATCGAGTTTTGTAATGTAGTAAGGGCCGCCTTTCAGCCTAAACCTTATTTCGTCGTAAGGCTGTGTATTCGAACTCTTTCGCCCTTTAATAAATTTCACAAGGTCGTCTTTTACCACGTTGCTATAAGGTGCTTTCACAACTTTCAGAACTGCTTCAGAAATATCGGTATAGGCCGAATTCTCCTGTACAATTTCGCGGTAAAAAGTAGTTAACAGCGTGTACTTATTTTCGTAGTTAACGCTAATGTTGTTGTAGAAATTAGTGAGGATTTCGGAAACATCGTAATGAACAACGTTGATTGTTTTTAAAGTGTAAATTCTTTTATCGAGCTGGATTTCAATTTTTTCATCGGTATTGATCGTTGCAATTGGCCAATCCTGAACAAGAAAACCAAGGCATGAAAAGCGAAGCGTATCGTTGAAGTTTTCTTCGGGAATTTTAATTGTAAAATTACCATCGAGGTTCGACATGGTGCCAATAGCTTTGCCCACAATTGCAATATTGCAGAATGGAACCGACTCCTCATTTTTCATATCGGTTACCGCCCCTTTGACAATCTTGAATACTGGCTTTTTTTCTGTTGAATCTTTTACCGTAGTTGTTGGAAAAAGTATAATCTGATTGTCGAGAGAACTGAACCCCACTTTTTCCAAGTCGATGATTTGGATGAGTATAGAAGATATTTTGGTGCTTTTCAGCTCAGGTTTCACCAAGTGATCAGCCTCAATAAGTTCGGGGTTATACGAGAAGAAAACATTTGCCACTTTGCCAATAGTGTCGAGAAGATCGGCCTTTGAAATAGAATCGGTATTTAATGTGATTTCAATATCTAACGAATTGCGGCTATCCTGACCGTTGGCTTTAACGGTCAGAAGTAGCGCAATTACAATTATATAATAGAAAAGTGGCTTCATGGCTTTAGAAATCACACCTATTAATTACAGCGTTAAAAAATTTCGTTCAGATAAAAAAACGACTTCATTTCTTGTCCGTTCCTTAAAACGGTCATACTTACTTTTTTATTCTGACGTTGTCTGAGCATCAGGTTTATCTCATTAAGAGTTAAATCTTTGTGACTGGTATGGTTAATTGTTAAAAGTTGATCGTTTTCGCGGAAACCTGCATTCCAAGCGGGCGAATTTTCAATCACATTTGAAATTGTATAAACAGGAATCCCTGGCACTGGATTAATGATTTCAAGACCACTCATGTTGTAGAAAAATTTGTCGTCGAAATCATTGTTTGGGCGTAGAATGATACGTTTGTTAAAATAGTCGAAAAAGACAACGTACCGCCTTAGTATCTCACCACCAATTGATCCCTGCCGCTGCTCCGACTTAATTACATTGTTAATGTGTTCCGACTGAGGATACGAAACGATAGGTGCATCGAGAGGTTTTCCTCCGAGCCAAAGCGAGTTTATACGCCCTTTGTATCCAAACAGTTCGCCACCAAGGCCAACGCCCAGAAAGGAGAAGACATTCTGCTTCGGAATTTTGATCTTGTTTGTTGAATCGGGCGAGAGCCACAGAGCATCGCTGGCTCCGGTATCAACCAGTAGCATAACAGGCACAACTTCTCCACTATCCTGAACTATTTCGGTGCGTATCATTGGTTTGTTCCTGACTAGCTGAATTGGTAGCACTATGTCATTTTTCAACGGATGATAATCGAATTCGTTTGGTTTGTAGAGCTTTATCTCTTCGTCTTGATAATCAATTTTGATAATGTAGTTTTTGAAAAGGTTAAACCCAATCAACCCATGAACAGGCATTCCAAGAATCTGCGAAATCTGAAAGTTCTCATCAATTACTACATTGATTTTCTGATGACTGGCTGTTAGTCCAGGTAGCGTAATTGTATTGTCGCCCGACTCATATGCCTGTGTAACCACTTCGTTGCCAAGTCCGCGCAATTCAATTGGCTTCAAATAGTTGAGATTTAGCTCTTCAACCAGTGTTAATTCGGTAATAATTGGGTCTTTCACTCCCGAATCGAGGATGAAATTCATTGTGTCCGATCCGTTAATGCTTACCGGAATAATAATCAGGTTGCTGATTTGCTTGAACTTAAACGAGAGTGAATTCTTCTTCGGACTATTAAAAAGGAACCCTGCAGAAGGAGTTGAGTATAGCTTTTTAAAATCGATGTGTTCTTTCATTGGCACATAGTCGCGCACAACAAGCAAATTGTTTTCGATTTCAAAAATGAGGTAGAAATCGTCCATTAGTTTTCCCAGAATCTCTTTTACCGATTTGTTCGATACGCTCAGATTTACCCGTTTTCCTTTAATTAGCTTCGAATTGTAATCGAGGTCGAGGTTAAACTGCTTGCAAATCTTTTCTATAACCTCTTCCAGTGGTTCATTTTCAGCAATGATTGAGATGTTTTGATCGAGCACATTAACGCTCTTTTGCTTTTCCTGCGCCAATGCCGGAATTTGCAGTAACATCAATGCAACTAGTGCAGATGAGACAATTAGCGATTTTATTGAAACTTGTGTTTTCATTCGTTATATCTTTATTAAGTTGCTGCTTATCTATTGGATCTAAAGCTGTCTCTTCGAGCATCTATGTCTCCACTCATGGAACTAACTCCATTCCATTCCGTTGATCTACGATTCGCAAACATTAAACAGATTCTTGTTAGCTACGCTGATCTACGATTAGCTACGCTGATTTTCAATTGTGGCAATTATCTGCCATGCTCGTTTCATACGATAAAAGTTTTAAAGTCAGACATTTCAGGCTATTTCCCTATTCTAAAATCAACTTCTGTTAATGCTTATTTTGAATGACGTATTTGTTGTCGCCTATTTTTTCGGCACGAAGATTCATTGTCATTGCAATAACTTTCATCACGTAATCGATGTTTTGTTGCGTAAACGTTGCGTTTAACTTGATGGTTAAATCAACGTTGGGATCAATCGTAAGCTGTACATTATATGTGCGTTGTAGTGTTTTAAAAGCTTCGTCGAGACTTGTATATTCAAATTCAAGTTCGTGTGTTAACCACGATAATTCGTTGGGGCGATACGCTTTTTCCATTGAAGCTTTCCGGGTCGAAATATCAAAAGTCCCTTTTTGCCCGGCCACAAGCAGTACCTTTTGAGCTTCTGCTTTTTCATGGCTTTTGCTATCGGTAAGTTCAACTTTACCCGTTTTAACAGCAACTTCTACCGACAGTAAATCATTGTAAGCATACACATTAAACGAAGTTCCGAGAACCTTTACCGACGCCTCTTTTGTTCTGATTATAAAAGGTTTTTCCTTATTTGGCGTTACTTCGAAAAATGCTTCGCCTGTGAGCGATACTTCGCGAGTTTTTCCGTTGAATTCGCTGGGATAAGTTAGTTTTGAGCCGTGATTTAGCAACACTTTAGTGCCGTCGGGCAGTGTTACTTCAGGGGTCGAAAGGTCGGTTTCGCCTGTAGCAAACACAATTTCAGTAATGCCTTTCTTCGATGTAAGCTGCCATGTAGCTACACCTAAAGTAATTAGGATTAAAGCGACGGCTGCAACGCGGTAAAGCATTGTTGTGTTAAAACCCCGTTTCTTCGAGTCGTCTAGTTGGTTGCTTACCTTGTTCCAGGCTTTTTCAGTGTCGTATTTTTTCAGTTCGAAGAAAAGGCCGGTTCGTTTCATCGATTTCCGTGCCTGCCGAATAGCTTTCTGCACCTCTTCGTTGGTTGCAAGATTGCCGAATACCAATTTCTCTTCGGCACTTAACTGCTCATTGTTGAGGTGTTTCGCAATGATCTCCCATTGCCTGTCATTTATATTTTCTATGTCGTTGTATCTGTTCATCTGCTTTCTTGTTTACTTGTACTTTATTGACAACACAAAGGGATATTACCCTTATTTGCTACCTTTTCCCAAACAATAAAAATGACACCAGAAGGTTCTGGTACTCTTTAAGTTTTTCGCGTAAATCTTTAAGTGCTTGCCCCATTTGAGTTTCAACTGTTTTGATCGAAATTCCAAGCTGATCGGCAATTTCGCGATATTTCAGACCTTGTTCACGACTAAGAACAAAAATTTCACGTCGTCTATCGGGCAGTGCTGCAATGCATTTGTCAATCTTGTCAATCAAATCAATTTCCATGAAAAAGTTCGATGTATCGATTGCGTTTTCAGGATTCGTCAAAACTTCAGATTGATATTCTTGCTTAATTTTCAAATGTTTAATGTGATTAAGACACCTGTTTCGGATTGAACTGAAGAGGTAGTTTTTCAC
>CAZRXT010000105.1:0-7365 GCA_964604035.1 uncultured Prolixibacteraceae bacterium
TTGTTGAATGAGTGAACACATACTTACCGTAGTAATCGGAAGTAAACTGAGCTGGTGCTGAAACTGGAAGAGCTTTCTTTCTAAAAGCTTCTTCAACTACTTTAAATCGAAGTGTTGACATAATTTCATTTTGACAAGGTTTCTAAATACGTTTTAATATCATTTTTAGCTTTTAGCTGTCGTAATGACATTTTTTTATTGTTTTAGCAAACATAGTTGATTTGTTTTTTCTTGGTTAATTCTTTTTTGATTTTTGTCAAAATTTGAAGAAATATTAATTTCAAGTTAATTCGAATTGCTATTTTTGCGACGAAATGTCAAAATAATTCGATTCGCAAGATCATTTTGCCGTGTTTTTCATCACTTTTCAGAAAATTTTAAATTTTTCAAAATGTCAACTAAATACATTTTTGTAACAGGTGGAGTTACTTCTTCTTTAGGTAAAGGAATATTGGCGGCATCGCTTGCTAAGCTTCTTCAAGCCAGGGGTTATTCGGTCACAATTCAAAAGTTAGATCCATACATTAATATTGATCCGGGTACACTTAATCCGTATGAACATGGCGAATGCTATGTTACTGTCGATGGCGCTGAAACTGATCTTGACTTGGGTCATTATGAGCGTTTTCTAAACTCTCCAACTTCGCAGGCCAACAATGTAACTACCGGAAGAATTTACCAGTCGGTTATAAATAAAGAGCGACGTGGCGATTACCTTGGAAAAACGGTACAGATTATACCTCATATTACTGATGAGATAAAGATGAATATCAAATATCTGGGCAACAAGGGGAAATTCGATTTTGTGATTACCGAAATTGGAGGAACAGTTGGCGACATTGAATCTTTGCCTTATGTCGAAGCTGTTCGTCAATTAAAATGGGAAATGGGAAAATCAGCAATGGCCATCCACCTTACTCTTGTGCCTTTTCTTAATGCATCGGGCGAGTTAAAGACTAAACCCACCCAACACTCGGTGAAATTGTTGCTCGAAAATGGGGTTCAACCCGATATTTTGGTACTTAGAACAGAACACGATCTTAGCACTTCGTTGAAAGAGAAAGTAGCACTCTTTTGCAACGTTGAAAAAGATGCCGTTGTTCAATCTATCGATGTACCAACAATTTACGAGGTTCCACTAAAAATGAAAGAGGAAAATCTTGATCGTATTGTTTTGCGAAAATTTGGGTTGCCTATTGATAAGGAACCTGCACTCGACGACTGGAACATCTTTCTGAACAAGCTTAAAAATCCAAAAAATACAGTTGAAATTGGTTTAGTTGGCAAATATGTTGAATTACACGATGCCTATAAATCAATTGTTGAATCGTTTATTCATGCCGGAGCAATTAATGAATGTAAAGTCAATATCCATTGGATACATTCGGAAGAGTTAAATCGGAAAAATACTGCTGAAACATTAAAAGGTTTGAATGGGATCCTTGTAGCGCCCGGCTTTGGTCATCGTGGTATTGATGGAAAAATTGAAGCAGTTCGATATGCCCGCGAAAACAAGATTCCTTTTCTCGGAATTTGCCTCGGAATGCAAATAGCTGTAATTGAATTTGCTCGCAACGTGCTGGGAATGCAAGGCGCCGACTCAACTGAAATGAACGACAACACCAAATATCCTGTTATCGACTTGATGGAAGGACAAAAAGGGATAACCAACATGGGCGGCACAATGCGTTTGGGTTCTTATGCCTGCGAAGTGAAAAAAGGTTCAAAGCTTTTCGATGCTTATCAAAGTGAACTAATTCATGAAAGACACCGTCACCGCTACGAATTCAATGATAAATACTTGAATAGTTTCATTGAAAAAGGACTAAAACCTATGGGTTTTAACCCTGACACTCATTTAGTCGAAGCGATGGAACTCGACAATCATCCTTGGTTTGTAGGAGTCCAATATCACCCCGAATATAGTAGTACTGTACTAAATCCCAGCCCTTTGTTTGTTGCATTTGTAAAAGCATGTTTAGAAGGATCGATAAAATAAAAGTTCGGAAGCAGATTGTTGTATGAAATTTTGTTTTAGTTGAGACATTATTTAAGTAGCTATGATTTCGATATTTATCATTTTTGCATTATTAGTGATAGTTGAATTTTTGCTCATACTTTTTTTGAGAAGTAAAATGCAAAGAAATGATATAGAAGCGAATAGCAAATTAAGAGAATTGAGATCTCAGCTATCGGCTTCACAAAATGATCTTTCACGATTAAAATTATTGTTACAGGAATCGGAAGTGTTGGCTAATATAGTTCGCCAAAGCCCAAACGCAATAATGTTAATGAATAAAGACGGTGAAATTAAATGGATTAACCGCGGATTCGAGGAGATGTATGAATATAATTTCCTCGAATTTACAAGTGCGCTGGGTAAAAATTATCGCCAAACATCTTTTAGTCCCGATGTTCCTTATCGCTTAGAATACATTGAACGATCAGGACAACCATTTCGATATGAAGCCCTTAACATCACAAAAACAGGGAAAGAACTTTGGACACAAACGGCTCTGGTTCCTATTTTAGATAAGCACGGAAATATGTCGAATATGGCAACAATAGATGCCGATATTCACACCCGTGTTGCTAAAAGCGATAAGCTTATTCTCGAAATGGAACAGCTTAACAGTAAAATCGATCATCTTACAATTCAGTTTAAGCACCTCGAAGCCAATTTTACGAATTTGGTTGGAAGCATAAATGAGTTTTTTGAACTAATTGAGCATACCGACCACATTCTTCATTTTATTAAGAATATTTCGGACGAAACCCGTATACTTGGGTTTAATGCATCGATTGAAGCTGGCCGCGCAGGGGTTTATGGCACTGGCTTTAGGGTGATTACAAACAAAATTGTAGACATTTCGAGCAACACAATTAAGAGCGTTCAAGAAATTGGCGACATAGTTTATTCCATCAAGGAAAAGCAAAATGAACTTGTTTTGCAAAAAGACGACTCTGAAACTCAAATGAGCGATTATCACAAACTAATTTCTGCACTTAAAAAAGATGTTGCCGAAATAAAAAATTCTATAGAAGAGTTTAAAACATTAGCTTAATCAGCAACATGCATTGCCATTCACCACAAATAAATCTGATATTCAACTATTTATTCACAATAAAATTAAAAGAACAATTGTCAGTATTCATCTTAAATCAATTGCATAAAAGAAAAAGACAAACATTTAAGATCGATTTTACAAGATGAAAGAATTGGCACAATGTTGATAAAATGATCATATTTATTTACTTTTGAAGAATTGTGAAAGATAAAATGATTCATTACAACTAAAAAAATAGCATAATGTCAGTAAAACACGACCTTGACGATATTGATCTGAAAATTTTAGAGATTATTTCAAAAAACGCAAGAATGCCCTTTAAAGATGTTGCCGACGAGTGTGGCATTTCTAGGGCAGCGGTTCACCAACGTGTAAACCGCATGGTTGAAACGAATGTAATTGTTGGATCTGGATATCAAATTGATCCTAAAAAGGTCGATTTTCACACCTGCACATATATAGGTATTTTCCTCGACAAAGGTGGTATATATGAATCGGTTGCAGAAAAACTAAGCAATATTCCCGAGGTTGTTGAATGCCATTATACAACTGGTCGTTATGCAATATTTGCTAAAGTATACGCTCGCAACAACGAACACCTCAAAGAAATTCTTAGTTTACATATACAGAAGATTCCGGGTGTAACCAGTACCGAAACTTTTATTTCGCTCGAAGAATCGTTTAAACGCGAAGTGCCAATTTTTAGATAAAAATTGGCATTACAATCGTTGTTTAACTACTTCGAACATTAATATTCCAGCTGCCACCGAAACGTTAAGCGATTCGATTCTTCCGTTTAGTGGTATTTTTACCAATTCGTCGGCAATTCTGATAAATTCGGGCGAAATACCTTTATCTTCCGACCCCATAATAATTGTGCACGGAACGGTGTAGTCCGATTTGAAGTAATTATCTCGAGCTTTTTCGGTTGCAGCAAAAAGCCTGATGCCATTCTGCTGAAGGTTTATCAATGTTTTCTCCGGGTTTTTCACCTTACAAATTGGGACAATATGTAATGCTCCTGCTGAAGTTTTTACGGCATCGCCATTGATTTGTGCTGAACCTTTCTCTGGTATAATAATTCCATGTACCCCAGCACATTCTGCACTTCTTACAATTGCACCAAAATTCCTCACATCGGTTATCTGATCAAGATAAATGAAAAATGGAGTGTATCCTTTTTCATAAGTGCGGGCAATTATTTCGTCAAGATCGTAAAACGGAACTGGAGAAATAAATGCAATAACCCCTTGATGGTTTTTAAATGTTACGCGGTTGAGTTTCTCTTCCGGAACAATTTGGTAATTCAGCTGATGATCGTGAATCAATTCGTTCAACTCAAGAAAAAGTTCGCCAGTCAAACCTTTTCTAATCAGCAATTTATCAATTGTTTTATTTGCACGGATGGCTTCAATGATAGCTCTTATTCCGAATATGAAATCTTTGTTTTCCATGTTTTAAAGTTACCAAGTTTTTTTATTTTTCCACTTGTCGAGTTCTTCATTCGTATTCTCCCAGTCCGACATAGTTTTGTCGAGTTGCGATTTAAGTTTTTCATATTCCGAAAACAGCGAATGGTCGTTATTCTCAGAATCATATAATTGTTGATTCATTTTCTCAAGTTTCTCTTCCAAATTGGCAATTTCTTTCTCGATAGTTTCAATTTGCTTTTCTGCTCTGGAAATTTGACGATTAATCTCTTTTTTCTCTTCGAAAGAAAGCTCTTGAGTAATAACCGATTCATTTTTAACCGATTCTGATCCTTTTAAAGAAGTTGTGTTCCTTTCGAGTTCGCGAAGTGAGTCGATTTTTCTTTTCTGAATAAACTCGTAAATACCGCCTAAATGCTGCTTAATTTTTTTGTCTCTAAACTCATACACAACCTTAACCAGCCCATCAAGAAATTCGCGATCGTGAGAAATAACCAGCAAAGTTCCAGTAAAATCGACAAGAGCTTGTTTCAAAATTTCTTTCGTTGCTATGTCGAGGTGGTTTGTCGGTTCGTCGAGTACCAGAAAGTTTACTGGTTCAAGCATCAGCCTGATCATAGCCAGGCGAGTTCTTTCTCCGCCCGAAAGCACTTTAACTTTCTTCTCCACATCGTCGCCCGAGAACATGAATGCCCCAAGTATATCGCGAATTTTCGTTCTTATATCGCCAACAGCAACTTTGTCAATTGTATCTAAAACTGTCAATTCTCCATCCAGCAGGTCGGCCTGATTTTGGGCAAAGTACCCGATTTTAACATTGTGCCCAACTTTCAAATGCCCGGTGTGGTCTAATTGCGACATGATAATCTTGGCCAGAGTGGTTTTACCTTCGCCGTTTTTCCCAACGAAAGCAACTTTTTCTCCTTGTTCAATAATCATGTCAATTTTATTCAGAACATTGAGATCGCCATACGATTTACTAAGCGCTTTTGCCTCAACAACAATTTTTCCGGAATGTGGTGCCGGAGGAAATTTAAGGCTCAGCCGCGAAGTATCTTCTTCGTCAACTTCAATAATATCAACCTTATCGAGCTGTTTGATCCTCGATTGAACTTGTACCGATTTTGTGGCTTTGTATCTGAAACGTTCAATGAAATCTTGGGTTTCCTGAATCATTTTTTGCTGATTCCGGTACGAAGAAAGTTGTTGTTCCCTTCTTTCAGCCCTTAACTCAACGTATTTTGAATAGTTTGTTTTGTAGTCGTAAATACGGCCCAGCGAAATCTCGATGGTACGGTTTGTTACATTGTCGAGAAACGCTTTATCGTGCGAAACCAGCACAATTGCACCGTTGTAATTTTTAAGGAAATCTTCGAGCCACTGAATAGATTCAATGTCGAGGTGATTTGTTGGCTCATCGAGAAGAAATACATCGGGCTTTTGTAAAAGCAATTTAGCCAGCTCGATACGCATACGCCAACCACCACTAAATTCAGATGTGTGCCGTGTAAAATCGCTTCTCGAGAATCCAAGTCCCACTAAGGTTTGTTCAATATTAGCCTGAAAATTATGGCCGCCAACAATATTGTAATGGTCGTTGAGGTCAGTTATTTTCTGTATCAGTTCGTGATAGCTTTCTGATTCATAATCGGTACGTTCGGCAAGCGAATGATTGAGTTTTTCAAGCTTTTTTTGCATGTCGAGAATACTCTTAAATGCTTTTTGAGCTTCTTCGAAAACTGTTCCAGTGTCGTGGATCCTCATATTTTGAGGCAAATAACCAATTGTAGTATCCTTAGGCAGAATCACATTCCCTTCAGTAGGCTGCTGAAGGCCTGCAAAAATTTTTAAAAGTGTACTTTTCCCCGCACCGTTTTTCCCGACAAGACCAATCCTGTCGCGAGGATTTACAATGAAAGATATCCCTTTAAAAAGATCGAAACCCCCAAAACTCAATTTAACCTGTTCTACCGAAACCATATCTAAAAATTTGAGGTGCAAAGATAGTAGAAATGCAGGAAAACAATAATCGTTCAAAATGAACGTAATAAATAGCGATCAGAT
This sequence comes from uncultured Prolixibacteraceae bacterium, assembly GCA_964604035.1. Classification (GTDB taxonomy): domain Bacteria; phylum Bacteroidota; class Bacteroidia; order Bacteroidales; family Prolixibacteraceae; genus CAYMTR01. The sequence goes on from CAZRXT010000105.1 coordinate 6,563, forward strand.
TACGTTTTGCTGTTGAGGCAATAGCCCCAAATGAATTTGTTTTCATAAATAAAAAACAGGCTGTCAATTAATTATGACAGCCTGTTCTGTTATTATTCTTCTGTTTCTTCGTCTTCAGAATCTTCGTTTTCGGCATCATCTTCGTCACCTTCAACAAGTTCATCGTCAAGTTCTTCTTCTTCAATTTCTTCTTCAGCCTCTTCCTCTTCTTCAACCTCTTCTTCAACCTCATCTTCAACCTCATCTTCAACCTCATCTTCAACCTCATCTTCAAAGCGGTTAACTGGTTGAGCTTTTACGGTTGGCTTAACGTGCTCGCCCGGAACATAAGGAAACACATCGGCAATTGTACTAAGCTGAATAGCGGTGCACACATAAGGAACCAGCATATACTCAAGGCCTTTTTCAAGTTGGTGCAACGCATCGTTAATGTCGTTGGCCATTATAATTACATAATTGCTAAGTTTCTTCTCTTTCCCCTTTTCTTCATCGATAGAAACAAAAGAAATTTTTGCTTTGTACCACCACTCGCCATTGTCGGGCGAAATTACTTCGCTGATATTTGATTTTTTGATGTTCACAACCTGGAAATCGCCCCGGGTTAATTCCTTCATAATTTCGTAAATTCTTGTTTCGGCATCAGTAAACGAAACAGCATCAATTAAATAGTTGTCGTTCACCTTACGCTCAAAACCTCCCTGATCAATTTTCAGGTATTTTACTTTGCATTCGTACCAAGTTTGCATCTTTCTATATTTTAGGTAGGCAAAAATAGCAGAATAAATATTCGATATTCATTTTTT
>CAZRXT010000106.1:0-7350 GCA_964604035.1 uncultured Prolixibacteraceae bacterium
AGAAAACGTTGACTATCAGTGATAGAAAAGGCTCTTTCCAAGGTATGTTGGCCGAGAGAAAATTCAATATTGTAAACGTAACTAATGGAAAATCAATTTTTTCGAATGAAGTTGAGAAGTCTGGTAAAGAAGTAAAATACACAGGCAAAGCAACTTCTGTAAAGTTCTAATATCTCATTTTGTCAAAATAAAAGGCAGGCTGTTCGATCTATTTCGGCAGCCTGTTTTTTTTGATTCAAAATCTGTTTTCGATACTTCATTGCTCTTTAATAGATTGATAATGTAAGAGTAAACTTAACAACAGCAACAACAGAGGATGGTATCTTTCAAAGATTAGTTTAACCTTTATGAGATCTGCAGAATCCCTTTTCTAAATTTCAATTTGAGTGATTAAAGAAACATCAATGTAAAATTACCCATTTTGCAACGTTCGCTTAAATGTACTGTCATTTGTGTATTAAATCAATAATACAACTATGTAATGACAAAAAACCTACTACTTATTGTTGCAATTATGGCCTTCTTTTGCCTGAAGGCCGATGCACAAAACTTAAAACTATCGTACAATAGTTCACTAATTTATCCCGGTGCTAAGGTTGGTTACGAAGTGCCATTAACGACCAAAACCATCGAAAAGATTAAGCGTTCGGGAAAGAAGAAGATTTTTACACGCGAAAGGCTTCTTTCGGTCAATGCCGCATTCTATCACCACGAAAACTATCACGATAACCTGTATGTTACTGCTGGCATTTCGTTCCGTAGAACAAAACCTAGTGGCTTCTTTTTTGAATTCTCTCCCGAATTGGGAGTAAGCCGCACGTTTATCGATGGAACAACTTACGCATTCGACGATAACAATGCCATGGAAATACAAAAAACAAATGGCTATTTCTACCCACTTTTGTCGGTTGGTGGCGGTTTTGGGTACGATTTCTCGGTGAAGAAGGAGCTGCCAGTTGCTGTATTTACAAAGTTGAATATGCTCACCTTGTACCCCTACAACAGTGGTTTTAATTTAAGGCCAACCTTTGAATTAGGGATATCTTACAAGTTAAAATAACCAGATAAAACAAATTACAATGAAACAGATATTTACCCTTTTAATCGCCTTGTTTTTCCTTGCGGCTTGCCACAAAGAAGAAATATCAATTACAAACAATGTTAGCGATCATTTCTACATAAAAAACGGCCTAAACTCCTCAATGGTGCGGGTTCGAGGAAATGCAGCCAGTAAAATTTTCCTTCTTTACATTCATGGTGGCCCGGGCGGCGATGGATTATCGTACCGTAACAATTATGTGATCAATAATATCGAAAATCGTTATGCTGCGGTGTATTACGATCAGCGTAATTCAGGCTCTTCGCAAGGTGCTAACAACATTGATGAGCTCTCGCTCGATAATATGATTGATGATGTTGAAAAAATGATTACAGTGCTCAGGCACCGCTATGGCTCCGACATTGAAGTTTTTATGATGGCACATAGCTTTGGAGGACTTTTATCGAGTGGCTTTATGACCACCGACAACAACCAACAAATGCTGAAAGGATGGATATATGTTGATGGTGCCCACAATTACCCTATGAACGATTCACTAACCAGAGTACGATTGATAAATGCAGGAAATGAGCAGATTGCCTTGGGTAATAAGGTTGAAGAGTGGCAAGAGATTGTAGATTTTTGTGATGCTCATCCCAATAACTTCAGTTTTAAAGAATCGATGAAATACAACAGGCTTGCATGGAAAGCAATGAGCTATCTCGAAGACAAACAAAGTAAAAAAGATAATGAAGAAGAATCAGGCATTGTTGAAGCAATTATCGAAGATAAAATACCAATATTGGCTTATGTTTTTAATATACAAGCAAATGTAAAATTTGCAGAAAAGCTGATACATGCTAGCTATTCCGATTATTTACACAAAGTTACCCTGCCTACTTTAGTAATTTATGGGAAGAACGATTTTGTATGCCCATCAGAACTGGGCGAAGCTCTTTATTCGTCAATTAGTTCGACCGACAAAGAATTTGTGATTTCAGACATAAGTGGCCACTCGCCAATGGACGACGACAGGGAGAATTTTTACAATCATGTTATACGTTTCATTGAAAAACATACAGAATTATGAGAAGTCTAAGTTCGGCATCAGCAGTGTTAAAAATCCTAAGTTGTTTTGTGCTTTTTATAACTGTTTCGGCAACTGCTTTTGCACAGGACTCAACTAAAAGTCAATATAAATGGGGAATTGAATATGACCTAATGGCGCCCAGAATTGGGGCTTGGAACAGTGTTAACCTTAGTGCATTCATCGGTCACGGAAGAATGAAGCATTCTTTAATGTTGGCGAGCATCAATATACGCAACAATCATTTAACCGACGAATCGTTTACGAAAGATAACTTAAATGCATTTGGATACCGATTTGAAATCTATTCGCACAAAGAAATGAAACGCTGGAGTACAGGATTATTGATGCTTTATAGTATGCACAACGTAATTACAGCACCTAACTTGCAAGAGGGGCATTTTAATACATTCATTGTTGGTGTCCCTTTAGGATACACTTGGGTACTTTGGAACCACCTGACAATAAATCCGAACGTAAGCATCTTAGTTCCATTGACCAACCGAACTGTTAAAATTGGAATAGATGAAGTTCAGCAAGCCCCGTGGGGACTAGAACCCGGCATAAGAATTGGTTGCCGATTTTAATGATTTATACTAATGATAAAGTCAATGCTTCTTGTTTGTTAGGAGCATTGACTTTTTTTGATAGTGGTTATTTCCAAGAGTTTTTAGCCAATTTGCGACGGGTTTTCGCCAAACTCTTTTTTGAAGCAGGTGGTAAAATAATTGGGGTCGCTAAATCCCGTTTGATAAGCAGCTTCCGAAACTCTAAACCCTTCTTCTTTAATTAATTTGTAGGCTTTCTTTAGTCGAATAGTCTTTATAAGGTTATTGGGGGTCGAACCGGTCAGCGACTTAATTTTGCGGTGCAATTGTGCCAGGCTTACTGCAAAATGCATAGCTATTGATTCTACATTTAAATCTTGGTTCATCATATTTTCTTCGATGAAAAGTTTCAGATTTATAATGAAGTCAATGTCTTTCTGTTGCAAAGTTTCTTCGATTTTTTCGGTTGGTTCAACGCCCATGAATTTTGTGCGCAGTTTCCGTCGGTTGTCCAATACGGAATTTAAAACTGTATCAAGTAGGTTTATTTCGAAAGGCTTGGTCAGATAAGCATCTGCCCCAGTCGAAAGCCCTTCTATCTGATTGTCAGTTGTGTCGTTTGCCGTGAGCATGATCACGGGGATGTGCGATGTGTCGAAATTCTGCCTTATTTCTTTGCAGAACTCGTAACCGTTCATGTTGGGCATTTGCACATCGGTTAAAATAATGTCGGGATTGATCTCTTTTGCCATACGAAGCCCTTCAACACCATCGTTGGCCTGAAAAACTTTAAACCGTTTTTCGAAATGTGCGGTCAAGTATTCGCGTAGTTCGTTGTTGTCTTCGGCCACCAACAGCGTGGGCTGGTTATAGTATTTGTGGTGCGGCACTGAATCCTGATTTGTCCCGCAATTTAAACTATCTGCAACTTTCGCCAACCTGGGTTCATTTACTTTTTGTTCCACTAATTCATTTTCGTTGTACAATGCCTTGTCTGCCGGAAGCAGAACCGTAAAGGTTGTTCCTAAACCAAAAACCGACTCCACTTCAATTTCTCCGTGATGCAGCTCAACCAGTTCTTTCACAATGGAAAGACCAATGCCAGTACCTTCTGAATTTGATTCTTGTACTTTGAAAAAGCTGTTGAATATTTTGCTTTTGTTGGATTCAGAAATGCCAATCCCATTGTCGGTTACAACAAGTTTTAAATGCCGTTGCTTATTTAGAATAATTTCTTCGGACGAAAGAGTTATTTCGCCTCCTTTGTTTGTGAATTTTAAGGCATTCGAAAGTAGGTTCCAGATAATTTTTTCAATTTTTTTGGCATCGACAAAGCAAATTAATGTTTCGGGCGATGAATAGGTTAAGGTTATCGATTTGTTCCTGCACTCTTCGCTGAATGCCTCAACAATTTCTGATAAGATATCAGTAATTGTGGTTTCGCAAACTTCAAGTATGTGCTCTTTTTGGGTGATTTTCCGGAAATCGAGCAAGTCGGTAATCAGTTTATAGAGCCGCTTCGTGTTTCGGTTTACAATCATCAGTTTGTTAACCTGATCGGGTTTGAGGTTGTCTGCTTGCAGCAAATCAATAACTGGCGCATCAATTAATGTTAATGGGGTTTTTAGGTCGTGCGAAATGTTGGTGAAAAAAGCAAGTTTCTTTTCGGTCAGTTCGTGTTCGTTCATTAGCTTAATTTCAGCAATTTCTTTTTCTTTTTTCAGCTCAATGCGCTTCAAAAAGGCATAGAACGAAAGGTATAAAATGGTGAAAAAGATGATCATATAAGCTGAGTAGGCATACCAACGCATATACCACGGAGGTTCGATTCGGATGTTTAGTTTTGTTACTATCCCTTCGTGGCTGTTTTCGGCACTTTTTATTTCGAAGGTATAGTTGCCGGGCGACAAATTGGTATAAGTGGCAAAGTTGGTTTCTCCAAGATAAGCCCAATCATTCTCGAAGCCATTAAGCCGATAAGCATAGTTCTGGTATTTTGAAAAAATCTTGTTCTTCGCAAAAAAATGGATCGAGAAGGAGTTCTTGTTGTAAGGCAGTTTTATCTCCTTGGCCTCTTCGAGCGGACATTTCAAATATTGTTTTCCAGTTGCGTTTCTGATGCTTTGGTTTTGAAAGCTGATATCAGAAACAATAACTTCAACTTTTGGTGTTTCGGCGTTTACCTTTAATGGGTCGATGATTGTAAAGCCGGCCATACTTCCAAAGATAATCTTTCCGTCGGGTGTTTTTCCCGATACCCTTTCGAGAAATTCGTTGGCCGGAAGCCCATCTCGGTGGTTGAAATTCAATATTTCATAAGTTTTCATGTCGAAACGCGAAATGCCCGAAATTGTACTGATCCAAAGAAAACGGTCGTCAACCGATTCGAGCCGCACTAAGGTATTTGTGGGCAACCCTTCTTTCGTAGTGAAATTCATGCGGTTCTTTCCATCTTCCGACAAGCAGATCAATCCATCGGTTGATGATGCAAACCAATAGTTGCCTTTTTTATCGTGATAATAATCAACAATATAGCTTTTTATTTGCTTGTTCATTACCGCCATTCTGTTTTCCAAAACATTCTCGGTTACATTAACATGGAACAGGCCTTGGTCAGAAACCACAGCCAATAGTTCGCCTTTTCGATTCTTTCTCAGTGTGTTAAGTAAGCAATAAGTAATGTTGCTTCCTTTTGAGTAGATTTCGAACAAGCTGGTTGTTTCGTCCTGAATATTGAAATTGAGCAGGATTCTTGTGTGAAACTGGGTTAACACAAGCATGTTATCTTCGTCAATTTCTTGTAGTTGAACAATCTGCTGCATTTCGTCGGGGGCAATACTGCTGGGGTGGTAGTTTTTAATAAGTTGAAAATTTGAGGTGTATTTACCCAAAAGCCCATCGTAAGTGCCAATCCATACATTGTTTTTCCGATCGACATTAATCGCCGAAACTTTTGTTCCGTTCAAATCTCTTCGAAGCTTATTGCTCGGAATGTTGTTGAAATTTTGGGTTCTAATGTCCCATTCCGACAGTCCATAATTGGTGCCAAAGTATATAAGGGGCTTATTCACAAATACCGATACCCCTTCGTTGGCCACCAACGAGTTGCTGTTCCATTTTTCGGGTAGTATATTCTGAAACAGTAAGTTATCGGGCAATATACAAGTTAATCCGGTACCGTAGGTTGCAATCCATATTTCCTTATTGTTGCCAGGGAAAACATCGTAAATGCTATTGCTGTTGATCGATTCAGAAGTGTTGCTGCTACGGTCAAGAACTTTTGAAAATCGAAGGTTTTTATCTAAGATTAAGATTCCATTTCCATCGGTTGGCAACCAAATTTCATTGCCAACTTTTACAATATTCCGGTAAAAATAGTGGTTGTCAACTTCAATCGAAGCGGTCTTTCCATTACTTGCAATTGAGTATAATTCACCATTATAACAACCCGCAATGATTGTATTGTCGATTTTTCGAATTATTGAAACCGATTTATCTTTTATGTATGTGGCCAGATTTTTATCGAATTTGTTGTCGCGGCCTTTAAGGCAAACACCACCGCTTTCGTAGCTAATCCAAATCCCTTCCGATGAAATGCAGAAATCGGAAATGTTGTTTCCTTGGTGAACATTCAATATTCCTTGATCGGTAACTTTATAAATACTTGACATCATCAGAAAATAAATAACCCCATTATCTTCTTGTATTCTAGCAATATATCCTATTGCAATGTGTTCAAAATAGTTTTTTAAACGATTGTATTTATATAGTCCTCTGCTTGTTGCAGCCCAAATAAACTTATCTGAGCTGTAATACAGATAATTAATGCCAACACCGGTCAATTCTTCGTATCTGAAAAAATTCTTCCCATCATAACGTGCTATTCCATTTGTAGTTCCAATCCACAAATATCCAAATTCGTCTTGTTCAAGGCAGGTGGTAATATTCCTTGGGAGGCCGTCAACCTCGGTAAAATGTAAATATCGTTCTTGCTCGGCCGATAGGCATTCTACCGAAATAATTAATGCACATAAAACGGTGACAATTGAAATATGAAGGTTAGAAAAACGCATTATGGGTTAGGTTAAACAAATTAGCTCAATGTTGAAAACAATATAGCCCTATTGGCCAATAAATCGTTGAATACAGCTCAATTTTAAGACAAATTATATAGAATCTCAAAGATTTTAGAGACTATTTTCAAGAAGTAGGGTAGCGATTATCGATAGTTTTGACTTTGATATAAAAAGTTTAATCTAACAGAAAATTGAGATGAACCGTATTTTATTATTACTTCTTGTATGCCTTTCTGCTTTTACTGCAAATGCCCAAACTTCAAAAACAAAATCTGTAGAAAGGGCAATCAACGTAAATTTTAACACCGAAAAAGGCCAGTTGAATAAGATGTTCAACGAATGTGTGGGCGCAGGCCGTGCCAACGAAGGTCTCCGTGCCGACTGGCAACAACAATTGGCCTTTGTAAAAAAAGAGTGCGGGTTCCGCTACATTCGTTTCCATGGTTTGTTTACCGACGATATGGGCATTTACCGCGAAGATAAAAACGGCAAGCCCGAATACAATTATATGTATGTTGATGCCTTGTTCGATTATTTGCTTAGTATCGACATCAAACCTTTTGTTGAACTGGGTTTCATGCCCAACGCATTAGCCAGCGG
>CAZRXT010000107.1:0-5225 GCA_964604035.1 uncultured Prolixibacteraceae bacterium
TTAAAATAATGTTTTAACTTTAAAAATGAAGAAAAATGAAAAAGCTTTTTTATTTGCCACTGTGTTTGATCCTTTTTTTTGCGTGTAATGATGTACAGAAAGAAATTACGACAAATGTGTCTGAGATTTCAAGGAATGGAAGAATTGAAAAATACTTGGATTCAGACTCGAAAAATATGCTGTCGATCATTAATGAATCAACCGTATATGGAGTAATCGGGAGTCGATCTATCGAAGAGATGCAAAATAGAGGATTAAAACGTTGCGCAGAACTCTCAGGGACTGATGCTAACTTACTGTTGAATAAATCTAGGTTGTATAAATTGAAATCTGTTGCAACTGATTCGACGGAAGCTGAACTTGTAAATGAAATTTTAAATCCCAATGTAAAGGAGGCAATCTCAAAGCTATTTTATGTTTTTGAAGACTTAAATGGTTTTTATGAACTTACAGATAACGGTGATGAAATATTTCTTTTTGATAAATTTTCGATTTATGCAACAAATCACATCCTTTCCTGTGAAAATGAAGTTTTAGAGAATTTGGAAATGTCAGACATAGACAAAACCGTATTTTTTTCAATGTCATATATGTTAAATGATGTATTAGGCAGCTATGAATCGCTATCCTTATTTATAAGTTCCAACTTTAGTACATCGCTTAAAAGTGCTTCTAGTATTACTGGAAAATTATGGAAAACAATAAAAAAAGTTGCATCAGTAATAGTAGCCACAGTTGTTAGCACTGTGGTTAACTCAGTCGGATCTGCCATCATGGGAGGAAATTCTGATGGTATAATTGACAATCTATTTTGTTCCATTCCCGGACTTTTTTATGGTTTTTATGAAGGAGTTGTTTTAGGCATTGAATGTGATGCTTTTGATCTGGATTGCTTATTAATGAATGAAGATTATGATTTTGCATGTAATGGTCAATCAGTATAAAAAAATAAAAATGTTGACACAAACTAATTTTACAAAACGATTGATTCTAGCAATACTCTTTATCGGTATATCAGTTTTACATACTTCTGCAAAAGAGGGAGCCTGGTCAATCGGTTACACAGGAAATGTAAGCTACACAATGATGTCGGGGCTCGATGATGTGAACACTATTCTTGCATCAAAAAACTTACCAATGTTCTCAACTGAGTTGGCCATGGCTACAGATGAAGGGTTGTTTCTGGAGTCAGGGAAATGGGTTTTCTCATTGGGGAAATATAACTTAAGTTCTACCAATCAAAATGAACTTGAAGGTTGGTGTTCTGATTTTGCAGGCAAAGGGGGCATTTTTAAAGTGGGTTACAATATACTTGGCAAAAGCAAGTCGGATTTATATATAAATGTAGGGGCAGGATCGTTAGCAATGACTGGGGTCATTCGCCCCACCGAATCGAAAAAATTAGATGAGATTGATCTTATAAATTACACGAGTAAAAAGATAGAGTTCAAGCAGGCAACTACAATTTATCAAGTCGAACTTGTATATTTATATCCATTGCTTACCAATGTTCTAAAGTGTTCCGATCTATATTTGGGAGCTAATTGTTCCTATAGGTTAACGCACAGTTCAAAATCCTATTTGAACGATTCGTCCATTGACTTGGGGAATACCCATTTTTCAGGCTTTAATGCCGGGCTTTCGTTAAAATGGTCGTTCGATATTCTGAAAATTATTAATCAATAAAGATCTAACTGAAAAGAGAGTCGAAAACCGACTCTCTTTTTTTATAAAAACAGATGTCGATTATTGTTCTGTTTTCGTTTAGTTTTTTCTTTGGCATCAAATATCTTAAACTCTTCCTTTCCGCTACCTCGCAATTGCATCGCGAGGTTAATTAAATTATATTCCTTATTTAAACCGCCACGCAATATAGGTTTCAATTTGAAAAATACACCTATTACCGTATTGTAACGTAATAGTGAGCACTATATTTTAGTTACGAATTAAAACTTAAAGGCGGCTAAATGTTTCTTTTTGTAATACCGTATTTACGCGTTCCAAAGTACGGAATCAGACGCGCCAAAGTACGGAATCACGAACACCAAAGTACGGAATCAGAAAAGTGCAGATAGTGGGCTTCAATTTTTAAAGTAATAGAAAAACTGGTATTCATTAAAAAACAACAATTATGGCATTACAGTTTAACGCCGTAGAACGGCCAAATCCACAAACAAAAGAGAAGAAATGGTATGCAACACCCCGCTTAACGGGTAAACGAACATTAAAAGACCTAAGTCAGGATCTGTCGGAAGTATCGTCGCTCTCGGCAGGCGATGTACAGAATGTAATCTCGAACATGATAGCCCAACTCCCAAAGTGGCTCATGGAGGGCGATAGTGTAAAACTCGACGGGTTTGGCACTTTCAGGCTCTCGTTTTCGAGCGACGGTGTGCCAACTAAAGAGGAGGTTACCGCAACATGCATTAAAGACATTTACATTTTATTTGAACCCGACACTGAGATGAAAGAACGGGTACGAAAAGCAAAAGTGAACCCGATAGCGTAAATCTCCTTCGATAAGCCGTAGCGATACTTCAACAAGAAGTGCTACGGCTTTTTTTTGTAGTCACTCTTTCCCGTACTTTTCCTTTTTTTAGCTTGCACAACGAGAGTATTCACGGTGGAGTACATTAGCAAATAGTTTATGGCCAGAAGAATTGCAACTAGATTAGTTTATATTTAAAAGTTTTATCAATAGCATGATACTGGTAGGATAATTTTATTAATTTGGTTTTTGATTTTCATTGAATTGAACAGTTTTGGAACTATCAAAAAATCAATGAAATGAAAGATGATTTTGTGAATTTAGCTATATTGTTGAACCTCTAAAAATTGAAAATCATGTCGAAAGAAAAAAGTATTAAGAAAGAAGCAAATAAAAAAGAACCTGAAAAAACGCTAAAGGAAAAACGATTGGCCAAAAAGGCAAAGCAAGACGGCAAAAAAAACCAATAGTGATAACAAACCTCGGACATAGTCTGGGGTTTCTTTTTATAGTTAAAGGTCAATCTTTCACCATAAATTTCACACTCAATATTTTATCCTCCTTTTTTACCCTCAAAATGTATAATCCAGGAGTCAATTGGCTAACATCAAAGGACGTATTGTTCGTAATTTTCTCCGAATAGAGTTCCCTCCCCAGAATACTAAAGATGAAAAGTTGATCATTTTTAGTTGTCTGATTGCAGCTAAGAATTCCATGGTCAACAGTTACTGCTAGTGTACAATTCGGATCACAAAGCTGGATGCAACCCGATGGTTGTATTGCCTCTGTTAAGATTCTTACACCATCAATTACATCAATTGCATTAACCAGCGACGAGATATTTGAATTGTCGTAGTGATAAGGAACTACAATTGTTGGCATAATAGTTTTAACCGCCTCAGCAAACATGTCGAGAGTCATATTTAAGCTGCTATATCCGAGGAAAGCTAAGTCGATAGTGCCAAGATTCGACATTTCTGGAATGAACTCAGTATCGCCGGCAATGTATACGTGCCTATTGGCAAAGCTGATTACATAACCGTTTCCAACACCTTTTACATGTTTAGAATTCACAATATTGTAAGCAGCAATGGCTTTTATTGGCAACCCGTCAATATCGATAGAATCGCCATTGGCCATGGTTGTGTCTGAGCCAGCAAACGCGTTGGACTGTTTGCAAGTGGCCGTATAGATCATTAATGTTGAATCTTTTTTGATGAGATTGATCGCTTTTTGATCGAAGTGATCGTTGTTCTCGTGGCTAATTAGAATCAAATCGGCCTTTGGCATCGAAGAAAAATCGCAAATACTTGAGTACGGATCGACATAGATATTTTGATTGTTCCATTCAAACATCAACGAGGCATGGCCTAGTATATGAACCACAACATTGCCTTCATCTGTATTTAATGTATAGTCAAAAGTTTTTTGGGCTTGTGATGGATTAGAGCCTAAACACAAAAGAATAAGCAGTGCAAAAAGTATATTTGTTTTCATTGTAAAGAGTGTTGATGTTCTTGCTGAATATAAAGCTAATCATTCATTATGATTAATTGGAACAATTTTGGATCAATTCAGTCGGAATTTGCCTACGCTTAAGATTGTTTGATATATTTAGGAACTGAAAATAAAAATAACAGAATGCCATGAACTGCAATAAACGGTTAGTGTTTGGAATTATTGGTGCAGGCATGATTGCCGAGAAACACATTGTTGGTCTGCAAAAGACCGGTAATGCTGTGGTGAAATGGGTTGCCCGTAACGACGAATCGCGGTTGAAGGAATTTCAACAAAAATTTGATATTCCTTTCGGCACTGTCAATTATCTCGATATTCTGTCCGATCCTGAAGTTGATGCTGTTGTCATTACAAGTCCGCCGGAATTCCATTTTGCAATGTTTCTCGACGCTGTTAATGCCGGGAAACACATCTTGCTCGAGAAACCAGCAGCTATACGCCGATCTCAAATTGAAGAGATGGTGAAAGTTGCATCTGCCCATTCTGAACTTATTGTCAGCGACTGTTCATCGCGCCATGCAAGGTTACAGCCAAAATTCAGAATGGTTAAAGAGATAATAGATTCGGGCAAGTTGGGCGATATTTACTTTATCCATCATAACGCTGTTGCACGTCAATCGCGCCCTGGAATTGAATATCACCCTACGGCTAAGTGGTTTCTCAATAAGGAAATTGCCGGTGGTGGCGTACTTTTCGATTGGGGTGTTTATGATCTCTCGTTTCATCTTGGATTACTTGGCGACAAACCCGAATTGGAGGAAATCAACCTGCTATTCATGAAAAATGGCCTCGATAAGGTAGATCCCGGTACCAATATTTTCGATGTAGAAGAACATTTTGCTGTTGATATGAAGTTTAGCGGCGGACTAAAATATTACTGGGAACACGCATCGAATGCCAACATGGAAGCTCTTAACGAAACCCGTATTTACGGAACCAAAGGGGGCATTAAGCTTTCGTTTTGCAGTTGGGAGAGCAACATTATTGAACTCTTCGATGTTGAAAATGAAGGGGCAGGGAAGGCTCGCAAAACAATTATTGAAGTTGATATGAGCAAACAGGAAGACAATGATGCCCTTTCTCTGCATTTTGTGAATGTTTTGCTCGGAAAAGAAGAGCTTCAAATGCCGTTGTTGTTGGCTGCTAAACACCTCGATATTATTTATAAAATTTATGAACAGTCGGAATATTAATATTTTTAGGCGCTGTTTTTACAAAT
>CAZRXT010000107.1:5325-7342 GCA_964604035.1 uncultured Prolixibacteraceae bacterium
GCGCATGTTTGAAGAAGCCCATAAACGAGGGATTAAAATAATTTTCGACTGGGTTATTAGCTATACTTCTATTGACCATCCTTGGTTTAAGGAGTCGGCAAAGCAGGAACCAAACAAATATTCGAACTGGTACATTTGGACCGATAATACCTGGGTGAACCCACCCGATGCATATAAAGATTCGTTCATTAAAGGTTATGGCCGTAGAAATGGGCAGTTTATGCGCAACTTTTACTGGAGCCAGCCGGCGCTTAATTTTGGATTTGCAAAACCTGAACAACCTTGGATGCTTCCAACCAACCATCCCGATGTTATTGCAATGCGCGAAGAGTTGAAAAAGGTTCTCCGTTTTTGGATGGATATGGGTGCCGATGGTTTCCGAGCTGATATGGCAGGCGCTTTGGTGAAAAACAGCAACATTACAGGTAACGATCAGTTCTTCAATGCCCGCGACGAAGCAACAAAACAGTTCTGGCAGGAAATCCGTCAGTTGATGGACAAAGAATACCCGGGTTCGTTTATGGTTGCTGAATGGTCGGGTCCGAAAGATGCGCTCGACAATGCTTTCCATACCGACTTTTTCCATTGGTTCAATGGCTATAACGATTTGACACAGAAAGAGAGCTGGCGTATTTTGAACGGCGTTTCTGAAGGGCACAGTTTCTTCGATAAAGAAGGAAAAGGGAACATTACAGCTTTTCTCGAAAGTTATATGGATCAGTACACTGCAACAAAAGCCAAAGGATATATTACCATTCCGATGGGAAATCACGATAACGCACGTATCAACGTTAATCGCACCGATAAAGAGTTGGCAATGATTTATGCTTTTGGGCTTACAATGCCGGGCGTACCATTTGTTTACTATGGAAACGAAATTGGAATGCGCCAGTTATACGGGTTACCAAATGTTGAAGGTGCATATCCTCCACGTTCGGGCGACCGCACTCCAATGCAATGGGCTCCCGGTAAGAACCTCGGATTCTCAACCGGCGATCCTGCAAACCTTTATTTGCCTGTTGATGCTGCTGCCGATGCTCCAACCGTAGCTGCTCAGGAAAACGACCCAGCTTCGTTGTTGAACGATTTCAGAAAACTTACCGCACTGAAAGGTTCTGAAGCTGCGTTGACTTCGTATGCCGAGTTTGTTCCTGTCTATGCAAAACCAAATACCTATCCGTTCATTTATGCCCGTGCAAGCGGTAACGAAGTGATTTTGTGTATTTTCAATCCTGCAAACAGGGCTGAGAAAGCCGATTTCTCGCTTAATCTGAAAGCTAAAAGTTTCAAATTACTCCTTGGCGATAAACTGAATATCACCAATAAAGGCCAGAATTATTCTGTTGAAGTTCCGGCAATAAGCTACGCACTTTACAAACTGAAATTGTAATACAAAATAGAATATCAGGACGAGAGGCATGCCGGTTGGTGTGCCTCTTTTTTTATTTTTGTAGATGTAGATTAAGAACAAAAACAGAAGGTTATGGATTTTATTGAGCTGTTGAGAAAACGGCGGAGTATCAGAAAGTTTACACATCAGAAAGTTGAGAAAGAAAAAGTAGAAGTACTTATAAAGGCCGCTTTAATGTCGCCTACCGGGAAGTCAAAAAATCATTGGGACTTTATTTTTGTGGAAGCCCCCGAGACACTCGAAAAGCTCTCGCAATGCAAACTTCACAGTTCCAAACTTATTGCTGGGGCACCGTTGGCGGTAGTGGTTGTTGGCGACCCTCAGCAGTCTGATACCTGGGTCGAAGATTGTTCTATTGCGTCGATAATTCTCCAACTCGAAGCCGAAGCATTGGGGCTTGGTAGTTGCTGGGTTCAGGTTCGGAACAGAGAACACAACGAAACGGTGATGTCTGATGCCTTTGTTAAAGACTTGCTCGTAATTCCTTTTGAGAAATCAGTGTTATCGGTTATTGCCATTGGTTACCCCGATCAAACTAAAGATCCGGTAGATATGTCAACTCTGATGATGGAAAAAATTCACCGCGAAAAGTTTTAGATTTTCAAT
>CAZRXT010000108.1:0-7337 GCA_964604035.1 uncultured Prolixibacteraceae bacterium
AAAGGCGAAAGCACCCAACTTTTTGTGTCGTTCAGCCCATGAACAATCACAGTTTTAACGATACACGAATCGCGCTTTTCGGCTTTCAAAACAGATATTTGAAGACAAAGGCAGATGGCCAATAGTAACGATATTTTACGCAACATACTATTTGTCAAACTTTTTGGCTTCTTCCCAAATGAGATCCATTTCGGCAAGGCTCATGTCGTGTAACGATCGACCTTTTGCAAGTGTCTGCTCCTCGAGGTAATTGAAACGTTTTATGAATTTCAGGTTTGTGCGTTCGAGAGCCGCATCGGGGTCAATTTTATATAACCGGGCAGCATTTACCAATGAAAAAAGCATGTCGCCAAATTCTTTCTCCATATCTTTTACATTTCCCGATTTTACTTCGGCTTCGAATTCGGCAAACTCTTCTTTTACTTTGTCCCAAACCTGCTCGTTTTCTTCCCAATCGAAACCAACTCCACGGGCTTTATCCTGTATGCGAATTGCTTTCACCATTGCAGGCAACGAATCGGGAACGCCTTCCAAAACTCTCTTTTTCCGGTCTTTCTCTTTCAGTTTCAGGGCTTCCCAGTTTTGAGTTACTTCGGTGGCATTTTCAACATTCACATCGCCAAAAACATGAGGGTGGCGAAAAATCAGTTTCTCGCACAACGATTCAATTACATCGGCAATGTCGAAAGCATTTTGCTCGTCGGCAATTTTTGCATAGAAAACGATGTGCAACAACAAATCGCCCAGCTCTTTTTTAAGTTCGGGCATATCACCTTTTAAAATGGCATCGCCCAATTCGTAGGTTTCTTCAATCGTTAGATGCCGTAAACTTTCGAGGGTTTGCTCTTTGTCCCAAGGGCATTTAACCCGCAATTCGTCCATTATATCGAGCAGTCGGTTGAACTGCTCAAGTTTTCTAGTTGTCATTTTTGTTCGATTAAAAAAAATCCTGCTTCGGTTTTCGGCAGGATTGAATTATTCAATGTTGAATTTTCTAAAAAAGTCCGTGAATTTGGGCATCAACCTTGTCGATAATTTTGCTCAGGTCTTCCGGGTTGTTCTGGAAGTCGAGATCGTCGACATTAATAATGAGCATATTGCTACCGGTATATTTGCTAACCCAAAGTTCGTAACGTTCATTAAGCATCTTCAGGTAATCGAGGCGGATTGATTCTTCATAAGCCCGTCCGCGTAACTGAATTTGATTTACAAGTGTTGGCACCGAAGCCCTGAGATAGATGAGCAAATCGGGTTTACGGATAAGGTCGATCATGATATCAAAAAGTGCTTTGTAGTTTTCGAAATCGCGGGTCGACATTAAGCCCATATCGTGCAAGTTTGGTGCGAATATTTCGGCATCTTCATAAATTGTACGATCCTGAATGACGTTATCGCCTGAGTTTACAATTTCAATAATCTGCTTGAAACGGGTATTCAGGAAGAAAATTTGAAGATTGAACGACCAACGTTGCATGTCGTTGTAGAAATCGTCGAGATATGGGTTGTTGTCGACAGTTTCGTAGTTCGGTTTCCAGTTATAATGTTTTGCAAGCAAAGATGTTAATGTTGTTTTTCCTGCTCCAATGTTTCCGGCAATTGCAATATGCATGGCAAATTTTTTAATGATTTTAGTTCAACGAAGGTAATAATATCAATCAAAATCAACCGGGGTTCAATCAGATTAAATCAAATCAATTTTGGAAACCAGGCAATTCTATTTGTTCAAGATATCCAAAAGCGGATCGAGATATTCGCGATTGTTGGCAAGTCGGGGTATTTTGTTTTGACCACCAACTTTGCCTTTGCTCCTTAGCCATTCGTAAAATGTTCCTTTTGGTGCGACAATAAGTTGCAACTGATTTAGAGTGATATCTTTATGTCGTTTTGCTTCGTAGTCGGAGTTCAACGATTTGAGTTCAGAATCGAGTGTCTCAACAAATTTGGCAAGGTCGTCGGGTTCATTTTCAAACTCAACAATCCACTGGTGGCAACCCTTATTTTTTTCACCCATAAAAACCGGCCCGGCAGTATATTCACTAATTACAGCACCGGTAAGTTCGCAAGCTTTTTGTAACCCTTTTTCGGCATTATCAACAATCAGCTCCTCGCCAAAGGCATTGATATAATGTTTGGTACGGCCTGTAATTTTTATTTTGAAAGGAAACTTTGAAGTAAACATCACTGTGTCGCCAATAATGTAACGCCATAAACCGCCATTTGTCGAAATAACCATTGCATAGTTCACCCCAAGTTCAACTTCGCCAAGAGGAATAACTTTTTTATCCTCCTCGAAGAAAGATTCCATCGGGATAAATTCATAAAAAATTCCATAGTCGAGCATCAGAAGCAGGTCGTCCGAATTAAGGTTGCTCTGAATTCCAAAGAACCCTTCCGAAGCATTATATGTGTTCATATAGTGCATCTTATCGGTAGGTATAAGCTTCTTGTACTGTTCTCTGTAAGGTTCAAAATAAATACCTCCATGAGTAAAAAGCTCAAGATTTGGCCAAACTTCAAGTAGGTTGTCTTTTCCGGTTTCTTCCAGTATCCGCCTAATCATAATCAGGAACCATGAAGGAACGCCCGAGAAACTGGTTATATTTTCATTTATAGTAGACTTTATAATTTTTTCGATCTTTTCTTCAAAATCGGGGATCAGTGAAATGTCGGAAGATGGCGTATTTTTAAACCTTGAAAAAATAGGCAGATTGTAAAGCATAACCGCCGAAAGGTCGCCCGTACGGGTTTTTGTACTGAGGCTGCTAACTTTTTGGCTTCCACCAATCGAAAGGTTTTTCCCCAGCAAAATATTGTTCTCGGGATTGTTCTTTACATAGAGCGCAAAAATATCGAGAGTGGCTTTGAAATGGCAATTGTGTAGCGACTCGTCGCTAACGGGGATGAACTTACTTTTGTCGTTGGTAGTCCCCGACGATTTGGCAAACCATTTCACCTGCCCCGGCCACAGAATGTTTTTCTCGCCTGCAATCATTCTTTCAATTAACGCTTTCAGGGTCTCATAATCGTTTAGAGGGACATCTCTGCTGAATTCTTTTGAGTTTGAAATGCTTTTGTAGTGAAATTGATTTCCCCATTCGGTTTTACGAGCTTTCTCCAATAAATCCTTCAATACTTGCTCTTGCATTTCGATGGGGTTTTTGCTAAAGAAATCGATCTTCTTATACTGAAGAGTGAACAGTTTCTGAATGTTTTTATTGAAAAAACCCATAGCTTCCGCTTTTTAGTGATATTTTGTAGGTGAAAATACAAAAAAAATAGGCTAAAAAAACTTCCTCTTCTGTCAATGGTTATAAATTTGCTTCGAACAAAAATTGAATAAAAGCCATGAATTACATCGATTTAATCATAATCATTCTTCTAATTGCATCAGCAATAGGTGGATTAACGAAAGGATTAATTTACGAAGTCGCCTCATTAATTGGATTGGTTGCAGGCATTTGGGGCGCAATAAAATTTTCGGGAGCCATCGAAACTTTCTTAGTCCGCAGGCTCGATGTTACTTATGAACACGTAAATATCATAGCTTTTATCATCACCTTTATTTTCATTATCATTTTAGTAAATGTACTTGCGCATGCCATCGAAACATCGTTCGAAGGAGTATCGATGGGAGCAGCTAACCGTATTTTAGGTATGTTCTTCGCTGTTTTCAAATCGGCATTTATTATCGGCATTGTTCTACTCCTTATAGGTGGGTTGAATGATTTTGTGCCTGGAATTCCCGAAAAGAAAATTCAGGAAGCAAAACTCACGGCTCCACTTCGAAATTTATCTATCAGCACGTTGCCTTTTCTTAAAAGTGCATTCGAAGAGATAAAAGATGATGTTGAACCGAAAAGTAAATCGCAGAATTCAATAGCACCCGATGATGATGAAGATGAAATTGTTCAAGATACGATTAGGTAATTCCGACTTAAATCAATTTCGATTCTACATCTAAGTCTCTTACTTGTTCGTTACTCCTTCATTCTTTTCAAGAAGAAATTATTATTTCTCTGCTGACTATATTTTTGTACTTTTGCCGCCCATTAGAATCGATTTCTAATCATTACAATAGGTAATAAATATCGTCAAAAAGTTTAATTGATATGAATTTTATTGAAGAGCTAAAATGGAGGGGCATGATTCACGACATGATGCCCGGTACCGAAGAACAACTTGCAAAAGAGATGACATCTGCTTATGTTGGAATTGATCCAACTGCCGATTCTCTTCACATTGGGCACTTAGTTTCAGTAATGATGCTTAAGCACTTACAAGTTTGCGGTCACCGTCCCATTGTTTTGGTTGGTGGTGCTACCGGAATGATTGGCGACCCTTCGGGAAAATCGCAGGAGAGAAACCTGCTTGACGAAAACACGCTCCGCCACAATCAAGATTGCCTCAAAAACCAGCTCAGCCGTTTCCTCGATTTTTCGTCGGGCGCAGCAAACCAAGCCAAAATGGTGAACAACTACGACTGGATGAAAGAATTTTCATTCCTTGGGTTCATTCGCGATATTGGAAAACACATCACTATAAACTACATGATGTCGAAAGATTCGGTTAAGAAACGTCTTGCCGGAGAAGGTACTTCGGGGCTTTCGTTTACCGAATTTACTTACCAACTTGTTCAGGGAACCGACTTTTTGCACCTCTATCAGACCGAGAATTGCCGCTTGCAAATGGGCGGATCTGATCAATGGGGAAATATTACCACAGGCACTGAACTTATCAGGAGGGTTGCAGGTGGCGAAGCTTTTGCAATGACTTGCCCGCTGATTACCAAAGCCGATGGTGGAAAATTTGGTAAAACTGAATCGGGAAACGTTTGGCTTGATCCTGAAAGGACTTCGCCTTATGCTTTCTACCAATTCTGGCTTAACACTTCGGATACCGATGCTGAGAAATACATTAAAATATTTACCCTCTTAACACAGAATGAAGTTGCTGAGTTGATTAACCAACACACCGAAGCACCTCATTTACGCCTGCTTCAGAAAAGGCTTGCCGAAGAAGTTACCACTATGGTGCACTCGAAAGAAGATCTTGAAGCTGCAATTGAAGCTTCGCAAATTCTTTTTGGGCAAGGCACTGCCGATCAGCTAAAGAAACTCGACGAACGTACATTCCTTGCCGTTTTCGAAGGTGTTCCGCAGTTCACAATTTCAAAAACAGAGTTGGAAGCCGGAATTCCTGTTGCCGATTTACTGGCCGATAAAACAGCCGTTTTTCCAACGAAAAGCGAACTGCGCCGTACAATTCAAGGCAATGGCTTAAGCTTGAACAAAGAAAAAGCCGGCGATCTCGACCTGGTTGTAAATAGTTCTTATCTGATTGGAAATAAGTACATACTTGTTCAGAAAGGGAAAAAGAACTACTATTTACTGATTGCAGAGTAACAATTTCTTTGTGTAGGTCACAAAAAAGAAGTTTGTATAAATACTAAAAGTTAAATTCATACGTTGACTTTAGTTGACAACGATAATCTATTCTTATGGAGAACTTTTTTAACAACGAGCGGATTTTTAAATCGCTGTGGAAATGGAAAACCCACATTCTGATAGCTGTAGCAGCTGCTATAGTGCTTTCGGTAATCATCTCATCACCTTTGTTTATAAAGCCAAAGTACAAGTCGTCGGGTAAACTTTACCCTGTCAACTTTCAGGTTTATAGCGAGGAGTCGGAAAGTGAACAGTTACTCGAAAATATCCGTTCGGTTGATATTAAGTTTCGTTTGATTGACGCTTTTGAGCTCGACAAGGTTTATAAAGTTAATCGTCAAGATCCTTTATATAAGACCTATATCCTCGATAAATTCAACAAGAATATCAGTTTCAAAAAGACAGAATTCGAGTCGGTAGAAATTAAAGTTTTGGACGAAAACCCACAACGGGCTTCAGATATGGTCGATTCGTTAATCCTCTACTTCAACCAGATGCTTCAGTACCAGCATTCGGTTAAATACCTCGAAGTTGCTGAAATAGCTGCACACGATCTGGAAAAAAAGAACAAAGAAATCGACTCGCTAACAATAATTATGAACGAGTTGAGGAGCCAATACGGATTACTCGATTATGAAACTCAGGTTGAAGGTGCAACTACTGGTTTGATGGAAGCTGCTGCTAAAAGTGGAAACACAAAACCGGCAAAAGAGCTGATCGAAAGCCTTAAAGCCAAAGGAGGCGAATTTCAGAGAATGCAAAACCAACTTCAAGAATTTGAAAGGGTTGCCGACTCGTTGAAAATTCAGCACGATTGGGGTTTAAGCCACGGAACTAAAAAGATTTCGTATGGAATTGTGGTCGAAAATCCATTCCCAGCCGATAAAAAATCGTACCCTGTTCGTTGGTTGATCGTTTTCCTTTCAACTATTGCAACCCTTTTTGCCGCTATGGTCTCTGTATTGTTGATAGATTTCATTCGTGAAAGAAATTCAGCCGAATAATAATATCATACCAGACAGCTGGTTAAAGTATATCCTTTTTTATGCCATTTCGTTAGCATTTATTTTTATGAATGCTTATCTGGTTTTAAAGAAGGATACACTTCTTGGTGTTGTTATTCCTGTGATTTTCATGGTCATCCTCACCGCATTTTATTCGTACGACAAACTGATATGGCTTGCCATATTTTGCACACCCTTTTCAATACCGCTTAGCGAAATTGTTTCAGGGTTACCGTTCAATATAAATATGCCCACTGAACCATTGCTGCTGGGTATTCTGATTGTTTTCCTGATTTCGTTGATTTATAAGGAGGGACTTGGGAAAGAAATTACAAGGCATCCAATATCAAAAGTTATCTATTTCTATTTAGGGTGGATTTTTATTACATCCATCACAAGCTCGTTGCCGTTGGTTTCGTTTAAGTTTTTTATTGCAAGAACTTGGTTCATAGTTATTTTCTTTTTTATTCTTGCGTATCTTTTCCAACAGCAGAAAAATATCGAACGCTTTGTGTGGCTTTATGTTATTGCTTTTATTCCGGTCATTACATATACAATTATCAGGCACTTAGGATATGGATTGTGGGACGACCAAGCTGCCCACTTTGTGATGTCGCCATTTTTTAACGACCACACTTCGTATGGGGCAATTTTGGCAATGTACATTCCTTTCTTAATGGGGTTCTCTTATTATTACAAAGACAACTTGAAGATGCGTTTTTGGGTATGGGGAGTAACTGCATTGTTCTTTGTTGCCGAAATACTTTCGTATGCCCGGGCCGGGTGGTTAAGCTTGTTTCTTGTTGCCGGTATTTGGATGATAATCAGACTAAAGATTAAGTTTAAGACAATCTTGATAACATTTGTAAGCCTGCTCATTATTGTGTTT
>CAZRXT010000109.1:0-7310 GCA_964604035.1 uncultured Prolixibacteraceae bacterium
CCCGAAAGCTTTTCAAGAATCTCTTCTCCTGTTGAATATTGCTTGGTCTTGGTCTTTTTTGCTTTTGAATCGATGTTCAATTTCTCGAACAAGATAACCCCAAGTTGTTTTGGCGATGAAATCAGAAACTCTTCACCGGCAAGTTCGTAAATCTCTTTTTCGATCTGAATAATCTGTCCCCTTAATTGTTCGGCATAAGCATTCAGCGCATCAGGATCGACCTTTACACCGGCAAGCTCCATCGAAGCAAGAACCTGAATCAATGGCATTTCAACATTGTTGAATAACTCAATCAGGCTACTTTCACGAAGTTCCTTTTCGAGTTTTGCTTTCAACTGAAAAGTAAGGTCGGCATCTTCGCACGAGTATTCAACAAGTTTGCCAACCTCAACACTTCGCATCGACCGCTGGTTAACGCCTTTGGCCCCAATCAAATCTTCGGTAGGAACCTTTTTGTAGCCCAGATAGAGTTCGCAAAGATAGTCGAGGTTGTGCCTCAGCTCGGGCTGAATAAGATAGTGCGCAATCAAAGTGTCGAAAAGCGGGCCATCAACATTCACTCCATATTGAGCCAGCATAAGCATATCGAACTTGATATTCTGCCCAATCTTTATGGTATTTTTATCTTCAAAAATATCTTTAAACTCAAGTACAATCTCTTCTATTTCAGATCTCTTAGTGGGAAGCAACACACAGTAAGCTTCATGGTCGCGAATTGAAAACGACATACAAACCAGTTCGCTTGAATGAGGATCTAAACCAGTAGTTTCGGTATCGAAACAGAAAGCATCGGAGATTGAAAGTTCGGCCCTCAACGATGCACGTTGCTCTGCAGTTTCAATTTTGTAATAGGTATGTTTAACAGTTTCAATAGTCTCAAAACTCGAAGCAAGTTTAACCGTCTCGACCTCAAACATGTCGAAAAGAGTTGGTTGCTGAGCTGGTTTCACTTCGGCTTTGGGAGCTTGTATCTTGTTGGCAAGAGTTCTGAATTCTAATTCATTGTAAAGGTCGAAAAGTGCTTTTTCGTTAACCCCTTGAATTCTCATTTTTTCAAAGTCGATATCGATAGGCACATTGCGATCGATAACAATCAGCTGACGAGAAAGAAGAACCTGATCTTTAAATGTTTCGAGGTTTTCTTTCATCTTCCCTTTCAGCTTATCGATGTTTGCATAAACACCATCGATACTGCCATAATCGGAAATAAGTTTCATGGCAGTTTTGGGGCCAATTCCTGGGCAACCTGGTACATTATCAGAGGCATCGCCCATCAAACCAAGTATATCAATAACCTGCTCGGGGTTTTGCGTTTCAAAATTTTCGTTTACCTGTTCAACGCCCCAAACTTCGGGTTTCGCGCCATTCTTTGCTGGTTTGTAAATGAACTTATTGCCTCCAACTAATTGGGCGTAATCTTTATCGGGGGTCATCATATAGGTTGTAAAGCCCTCTTTGTCGGCCTCTTCGGCTAACGTACCAATAACATCGTCGGCTTCGTAACCAAGCTTTTCAATAATCGGTATATTGTAAGCTTCAATAATTCTACGAATGTATGGAATGGCACTTCTGATATCTTCGGGCATCGATTCGCGATTGGCTTTGTACTCGGGGAACATTTCGTGCCTAAACGTATCTCCATGAACATCAAAAGCTACTGCAATGTGAGTTGGCGATTCGGAAGTAAGAACTTGTTCGAGAGAGGTTACGAAACCAAAAATGGCAGAGGTATTAAGCCCTTTTGAAGTAACCCTTGGATTGCGGATAAATGCAAAATACGAACGGTAGATTAATGCATAAGCATCGAGGAGGAAAAGTTTCTTTTCCACAGAATTATCAGATTCCATAACTAATTAATTATCATCGGCATCCCATTCGGCATAGGAGGTCGAGGTTTCATACAGTTTAACGTTTTTAAGTTTAATTCCGGCGGGCAGTAAAGGCAATATCTTTTGAGCAAAGTGTATAACTAAGTTTTCGCATGTAGGCTGAAAATCAACAACATGATGACGATTATACATCTCCTTAAGGCCAAGAAGTTTTTCGTGTGGGGCTTCCTTGTAAACAACAAGCGAATGGTCGAACCGATCAACAAGTTCGTCTTTTACAATACGTTTCAAATCGCCAAAATCAATTACCATCCCGTTTTTCTTATCGTGGGGGTTTTGAATTGGTTCGCCAACAACGGTTACATACAATTTATATGTGTGACCATGAATATTCTGGCAAAGCCCATCGTAATTCCACAGGGCATGAGCCATTTCAAATTCGTAATACTTAGTAACTCTTACTTTAGCCATTTTTCAGATCTTAACATTTCTACTCTTTCGACAAAATAACAAAGAATAGTTCAAAATGTTAATCTTTCCCCGCGAAGTAAATGAAGATTATTCAGCACATGAACAACTTTTCATACAATCGAGCATCTGCCCTAAAATAGGATGTTTGCTGAAATAAAAGATGTTTTTCCCTTCGCGCTTTGAGCACAGCACACCTTTATCTTTAAGAATTCCAAGATGATGCGAAGTAATCGACTGCTCAACATCTAAACTTTCCTGAATTTGACTAACTGTTTTCTTCTCGCCATCTTTCAAATAATATAGAATCGACACTCGAAGAGGGTGTGCCATAGCCTTCAGCATTTCAGATGCTTTCAATAATTGTTCTTCGGAAAATTTAGATTCAGACATTTCATCAAGACTTTAGTGGTCATAAAATTAGCCATACATTTTTACAACAAGAAATTATTTACATCAAAAATTCTCCTTTTCTGTTCCAGTTTGATCTAAAAATTCAACTTAAATTGAAAGATCATTTTGAACAAAGAGCAAGATATTTGTTTTACTTTTGGACGATTCAAAAATTTAGGATGTCAACTTTAGATAAGATAAAATTACCTGTTGCCGAAGATGTAAATAAGTTTGAACACTTCTTTAAAGAAACGATTCAAACCGAAACAACGTTTTTGAATCTGATTATCAATTATGTAATCCGATCTAAAGGTAAACAGGTCAGGCCTTTATTTGTATTTCTTTCAGCAAAAATGTTCGGGGAAATTAACCGCCGAACTTATCTTGCTGCCTCAACCATTGAGATTTTGCACTCTGCTTCGCTAATTCACGATGATGTTGTTGACGAATCGTATGAGAGAAGGGGCATGTTCTCTATCAATGCCCTGTGGAAAAACAAGATAGCTGTTCTTACCGGCGATTATATGCTGGCTAAAGGTATGCTTATTGCGACTCAGGAAAAGGAGTACGAAATGCTCGAAATTATATCTTTGGCAGTAGAAGAGATGGTTGAAGGCGAATTGATTCAGCTGAATAAAAGCCGGAAACTCGACATCGACGAAGAAACTTATATTGAACTGATCAAGAAAAAAACCGCGACTCTTATTGGAATTAGCATGTCGATTGGTGCTTACTCTGTAAACTGCGACCCCGATTCTGTTAAGAAAATGAGAGAGATCGGCACCCTTGTTGGGTTGGCTTTTCAGATACGCGATGATATTTTTGACTATCAAGACAAGGGAATTATTGGGAAACCTACAGGCAACGACCTAAAAGAAAAGAAGATAACCTTACCTCTTATTTATGTATTAAAGAACGCTTCTTTCATCGAAAAGACTAAAATCTTAAATGTTATCCGCAGAAAAAGCAATCAGAAAGAAAAAGTAAACGAATTGATTGAGCTTGTGCGTTTGAAGGGAGGAATAGATTATGCTACCGAAAAAATGAATTTCTACGCTTCTGAGGCTCAAAAGAAACTGAACGAATTTCCCGAAAGTGAAGCCCGCAGCGCTCTTTCTCAACTCATCGACTACGTAATTACCCGCAAAAAATAAGAGCAACCCTTTCGGATTGCTCTCTTTAAATAGCCATGAAAACACAAACTTTATCGTAAGATAAATTTAAATTGTCATAATCTCTATATGTTTCTTTTCAACAAGTTGATCTACTTTTCTGTTGTAATCGTCTGTCATTTTTTGAACCTTTTCAACAGTTTGTTTTTCTTCATCTTCCGACAGACCATCTTTCAACATCTTTTTTAGCTGATCGTTAGCATCTTTTCGTGCACTTCTGACACTAACCTTAGCAGCTTCGCCTTCTCTATTAACGTCTTTTGCAAGGGCTTTGCGCCTCTCTTCGGTTAACGGCGGGATAAAAATACGTATTATTTCTCCATTATTATCAGGGTTGAAACCTAAATTTGAATTCATAATAGCTTTTTCTATCGGTGCAATCATTTGTTTCTCCCAAGGTTGTATGGCAATTGTCTTTGCATCGGGTGTAGTAATACTGGCAATTTTGGAAATCTGGGTCATCGTTCCATAGTAATCAACCATTACACTATCCAACATACGGGGTGAGGCTTTTCCAGCCCTGATATGCACTAATTGTTTATCGAGATATTCAATTGCTGACTGCATACTATCCTGAGTCAGTTCTATAAGCATACTCACCTCTTCGTTCATAGAAATCAATGTTTTTTTGTAGTTCAGAACAAAAGTAGAAAAAAAACAAAAAGGACGAAATTGTTGATCTAATTTTGTTTACACCTTAAAGGATATCTAGAATATTTTTCTTAGTCAACTCTCGATAAAATGGTTTTTCTCAGGAATATAAAATACTTTTGCTGCGAAATTTTAAAATCAAAATCGTTTTGAAAAACAGTTATAGTCAAGCTCACCCATTTACAAAAATTGGGATAGCCACATTCATTATATTACTTTGCTTTTTGGTAACTTTCGTTGTTGCAGCCGTTGTTGCGATTCCTTTTTTTGGCATGGATAGCTTTTCGAGTATCGTCAATTCAACAATGAGCCTCGATGAGGACAACATCCCCTTTCTGAAATACATACAGGTTGTTCAATCAATTGGGTTGTTCATTCTCCCTTCGTTGCTGCTTGCTATTTTGTTTGGTGGCAACATTGTGCAGTATCTGAAAATTAACAGAGTGCCTCGATCTACAAGCGTGTCGGTTGCCATTGCTATAATACTGGTTTCGAGCCCAATGATAAATATGCTGGCTGAATTGAACTCAAAACTTGCACTTCCCGAATTCCTCTCGGGCATCGAGACGTGGATGCGCACAAGCGAAGATTCGGCCAATGAAATTACCCAACTTTTCCTTAAAGTTGATAGCGTATGGGGACTACTGTTCAATATTTTCATGATCGGTATTATTCCGGCTTTGGGCGAAGAGTTTCTTTTCAGGGGAATAATACAACGCATTTTTACCGACTGGACAAAAAACTACCATTGGGGAATCTGGATTTCGGCTATTCTTTTCAGTGCTTTGCACATGCAATTCTTCGGGTTCATTCCGCGGGTAATTCTTGGTGCTATTTTTGGGTACATGCTGGTTTGGAGCGGAAGTCTTTGGTTTCCTATCATCGCCCACTTTGTAAACAACTCGGTTGCTGTTATTGCATACTATCTCTATAATGGTGGAACGATTACTGTTGACCCTGACAAAATTGGGACTGGCTCAGAATATCAAATTGCAGGCATCATTAGCACAACTTTAGTCTTCGCACTTTTCTGGTATTTTTATAAAATTGAGAGAAAACAGTTGCCCGCATTATAAATTCGCACAAAAACTTGCCTTTTTGTGCGAAAATGCAGCAAATTAAACACCCTATCTACTAATTTCATTCTAAACATTTTGTATTTTCGGAACTTCTAATAAAACATAAACCGAAAATCATTATGACTACCTGGTCTATTATTTTGACGTTGTTGCCAATTGCCATTATTTTGGTAATGCTCATCGTATTTAAAAAAGCTGCCGACGTAAGTGGAATCATTGGTTGGGCTGCTATTTCAATAGTTGCATACTTCTTTTTCAACACCTCTGTCGAAGTAATACTCCGCTCTACAGGAGCTGGGCTAATACGGTCGATGTCGGTGTCGATGATTGTTGCTACTTCGTTACTGCAAATGGCTTTCATGGAGAAAACCGGTGCACTGAAGCGCATTATCATCTTCGTTAAAACCATTGCCAGCGAAAACAAAGCTGTTCAGATCATGCTCATCAACATTGGTTTTGGCACACTAATGGTTTCTGTTGGTGCAACACCAGTTTCGTTACTCCCTCCAATTCTTATTGCAATGGGCTATTCTACTTATGTGGCTATTGCACTACCTGCCGTTGGGTACGATTCTCTTTGTACTTACGCATTGCTTGGAGCACCAATCGTGGTTTTTGTCGATTTGGCCAACAACTTTCTTGGTGCTGGCAACGAAATTTCGCTTCATCAGGCGGGCATGGTATTCTTCATGTTCCTTCCACTGGTTTCGACCCTAATTGGTTTTTGTATGCTGTGGATTGTAGGAAAATGGGACGCGATTAAACAAGGATGGCTTCCATGTTTGCTTACAGGTGCTACCATTGGCGTGGTTTCTTATTTCACAAACCGCTACGACAACCTAGTTGTTTTAACCGGTGTTGCTTGTGGAATTGCAGTAATATTGGTGATGGCCGGATTCCTTAAAATTACCGGAAAACCTGTTATCGACCGCTCTAAACTGACCCTTGAAGAACTCGAATACGAAAAAAAATATCCTCTATGGAAAGCCTTGATGCCTTGGATTTTGTTAATTGTAATGATTTTGGCTCTGAACTTACCTAAAGATATTTTCAACTTCTTGTATCGGACTCTGAAATTACCAATTAACGGTTTAACAGCTAATGGCAGTCCTCTCGATACACGTGCGCTGTGGCAAGCCTATACATGGATTTTTGTGAGTGTTATTGTTGCCATTCCGTTTATGAAACCTACCAAACAGCAAATGAAAGACACCTTTAAAGTTTGGTTGAAACGAGCTCCACGACCTGTATTTGCCGCAGCTATTTTCTTTGCCGTTGGCGAAATTATGAATATGACTGGGTACAGCATGGAAACCAACAAGTTTGAAACTGCCAGCATGGTGAAAGTACTTGCCGACAGTTCTGCCCAGCTTTTCCAAAATGCCTATGGTGGCATTGTGGCATTCATAGGGTTGTTTGGTGGATTTATTACTGGCAGCGAGGCTTCGGCGATTGCAATGTTCTCGAAATATGCACTTACTACGGCTAAAAACCTTGGGCTTTCGACCAATGGTATGTTAATTATTGCAGCCGGTTTGGCTTTTGGTGGTGGGTTAGCAAGTGTTATCTCTCCTGCCAAACTACAAAATGCCGCTGCTTCAATTGATAAAATTGGCGAGGAAAATAAAGTTATCCGTATTGCTTTTGTGTTTTCGTTGATACTAACAGCCGTTACGTCGGTATTTGTGTTTATTCTTCTGGCAATGAATGGACTGTAA
>CAZRXT010000110.1:0-7292 GCA_964604035.1 uncultured Prolixibacteraceae bacterium
GTATCCGTTAAGAGTATTGCTAACAGGTTGCCGCCCCTCGCAGAGCCTGTGTTCCATTCCTCGATTAATTCTTCTCGAAATGCGCAGGAACGGGTTGAATCAATAACCGCTGCTAAAGTTTCGTGTTCCTTTCCGATCGTTCAACCATTTCCAAAATCTGCTTATTAAAATCGGAGGCGTTAATAAGATCTTCGAGAGAGAGGATCATCCGATATTTCCACTTGTTTTTTTCATCGCTCGGAACGTTAATGCGTTCTCTGTCGGTTTCATTCCAACGTAAATCTCCGTCAATGGCAATTAAATCTTGAATTGGGAAAATTGCCAACATAGCTTTCGAATGTAAATGCTGATTGATAATTTCCTTGCAAACCCAAGGTTCGGCAAAATATGGAGCGATATCGTTATGACCAAGAATATGGTGGTAGAAACGTTGCGTATTTTCCCGGTTTTCTTCCCACCAGCCTCTAATTGTCGACAAATCGTGGGTTGATGGTGTACAAACACTTAGGTAAGGAGAATCGGACGGATGCCCAAATTCTATTGTCGGGTTTTTAGGCATTCGCTGAATTTCGAGGCTCAGAATGTTGAGGTTTCTCATTACTTCTGGCACACAGTCGGGAACCATGCCCAAATCTTCACCGCAAACCAACATGTCGGTGGCATTAATTATCGACGGCAACTTTTTCACTGCTTCATTTTTCCAGAACTCTTCGTGGCGTTTGTAGAAGAAATCGATGTACAAACTTTCAATATTGTTCTTTGTCTCGTAGTCGAGTTCCTGATATGAGTAGGAGTATTGCATCGAAATTCGTGGGTGATACGATGGTTCCGAAGTGTAAGGATCTTTGATGAACAGCACTTCGTCGAGCAACGAGATCAACCCATCACGAATGACGATTGTTTTCTCGCTCAGCCTTTGTTCCGATTCTTCATTAGGCGTGAAATGCCGATAAATTTTCCTTTGAGAGCTAAACTCTTCTTTCAGATCAAATTTGTTGTCGCCTTTGTCTATAAGGTAAGTTTTGATGACTTCAGGAGTATGTTCTCCAAATATTTCGTGCAAAAAATGTGCTCTGATATAAGGCTTTGTGAAGCGGTTAGCGTCGAACCAAATTCCCCAATCCTGAATTTCATTTGGCGTAAGTGGAAGCCCCGGTTTAAAGAACCCCAGCAAGCCGTGAATAGCGTTTGTTGGGATTTCCCAAATCCTGAAGAATCCCAAAATATGGTCAATTCGGTATGCATCAAAGTATTTCGACATCATGGTGAGCCGTTTTTTCCACCAAGCAAAGTTGTCTTTAGCCATCTGTTCCCAGTTGTAAGTTGGGAAGCCCCAGTTTTGACCAAGAACAGCAAAGTCATCGGGTGGGGCACCTGCTTGTCCGTTGAGGTTGAACAGTTCGGGGTAGGTCCATGCTTCAATACTGTCGGGACTAATACCTATAGGAATGTCGCCTTTAAACGAAACGCCATTCTGATGTCCGTATTCAATTGCTTCTTTTAGCTGCAAATCGAGATGGTACTGGATGAAATAATGAACGGCAATGTGTTCAAAATGATCGCTCTTTGGGTTGATAAGGTCGAGAATGTTCTCTTTTTTGTAGGTTGCCCAATCGCCCCATTTTCTGAAATTACTCGTTTTATATTTATCGCGAAGGAAACAGAAGGCCGCATAATTTTGAAGCCAATCTTTATTCTCTTCGAAGAATGATTTGTACGATTCGGTTTGTTTGAGTTCTTCCCAGTTTTGATCGAATATTAGCTTGTAGTATCTCGATTTTATTTCCATTACTTCAACATAATCGGCATCCGATTTTGCGTTCAGGATCTCTTTGGCCATTTCAAACTCATCCATCAGCTTTTCGTCGTTCAATTTGCCTAACTTATCGAGGTTGAGGTACATTGGGTGAAGTGCAATAACCGAAATTGCTTTGTATGGGTACGAGTCGCGCCACGAATGTGTAGCAATTGTTTCGTTAATTGGCAGAACCTGAATTATTTTCAGTCCAACCATTTTCGACCAGTCAACCAGTTTTTTCAGGTCGCAGAATTCGCCAACACCAAAGCTCTCATTAGTTCGGAGCGAAAAAACAGGTACCGCAACTCCAGCTCCTTTCCATTTTCCAAGCGGGTAACGGAACTTTTCGTCATTCTGAATGTGAATATATTTATCTTCAACCGATTCGATATGAAATATTGTACGTTCGTTGCCTTCTTCCCAAATTGAAATCTTCCCTGATTTTGTGTCTACGATCACATATTTGTATGAAATTGGGAAATTAACTTCCGAAAGATCAATTTCGGTACTCCATATTGGGTAACTAATATCGTCCATCAATATTGGTTTTTGCCAGTCGCCAAGAGCTGGGCAGTTTCCAACAATGCCAATAGTTTGGTCGGCCGCAACCCTCGGGGCTCTTAAGTTGAAACGAAGAGCTTTAGCCAGGCTCTTCTTTTCACACTTAATTACTTCTTTTCTGTTGAATATTACAGAGCTGAAAACTTTAGTGAAGAGGACACTTTCATCGTCGATTTGTGGCCGCCAGAAGTCGCGAATTTCAATGCATTTTGATTGGAAAGGACCAAATATACGATTCTTTCCTCCCTCCCAACTAGTTGAATTATTGTTGTTTCTGACAAAATATTTGTATTCAAAGGTGAAATTACTACTATAAGTCAGTGTGGCTTCCCATTCTCCATTTCCTACGTGTTTCATCGGAAATGCTGCTTTCTCATCCCAATTCCCCACTGCGTCCGAAGAGCCTGAAATCCACAAGCTTTGTCCCCAGACAGTTTTGTAATTAATGTGAAAAGTTACTTTCATGGTTCTATTTTTTATTGTTCTATAAAAATGCGAAAATATTCTTAATAAAAGTTCGCTCTTTATTGCTTTAAAACAAATGACCAAAAACAATAAATGCAGAATTGCTTGCCAAAATCATCGTTTTTTTACGTTGAACGAACAATTTCAGGTATCTCATTTTATTCGCAATTGATTTATATTAAGTTGATGGGCCTTGTGTGTCAATTCTACACCGTTTTTTTGTCTGCGATGCTGTTTTTTTTACTTTTGTGGTTCAAAAATTTGACTTTAAAAATTCATATACAATGAACATAGCATATTCTTGGTTGAAGGAATACATCAATCTCAATATCTCAGCAGAACAAGTAGGTGTAATTCTTACCAGTCTGGGTCTTGAAGTGGGAAGCATCGACGAAGTTGAAACCGTGAAAGGCGGCCTTAAAGGGTTGGTAATTGGCGAAGTGGTTACTTGTGAGCCGCACCCCGATTCGGATCACCTGAGCAAAACAACCGTAAATGTTGGAGGTGCCGATTTGCTCCCAATTGTTTGTGGTGCTCCTAATGTAGCTGCCGGACAGAAAGTTGTAGTTGCCGTTGTTGGCACAACTCTTTACGATGGTGATAAAGAATTTACAATCAAGAAATCGAAAATCAGAGGTGAAGCTTCCGAAGGAATGATTTGCGCCGAAGATGAAATTGGCTTGGGCTCAAGTCACGACGGAATTATGGTGCTCGATCCTGCCGCAAAAGTTGGCACTCCTGCTGCCGAATATTTTCATGTCGAAAGCGACTATGTTATTGAAGTTGACCTCACACCAAACCGCATCGATGCAGGTTCGCACATTGGTATTGCCCGCGATTTAGCTGCTTATCTGAAACAAACACAAGATATTACATATACACGTCCTTCGGTCGATGCATTTAAAGTCGACAATCACGACTTGGAAATTCCTGTCGAAATTGGCACTCCAGCTGCTTGTCATCGTTATGCGGGGGTTACTATTTCGGGTGTCGAAATTAAAGAGTCGCCCGATTGGTTGAAAAACCGACTTCGTACAATTGGTTTAAACCCAATCAACAATGTGGTCGACGTTACCAACTTTGTGTTGATGGAAACTTGTCAGCCATTGCACGCTTTCGATGCTTCAGAAATCAAAGGGAATAAAGTAATTGTGAAGACACTTGCTGCCGGAACAAAATTCAAAACCCTCGATGGTGTTGAGCGCGAATTGCATCAGGACGACCTAATGATCTGTAACGGAAACAGTGAAGCCATGTGTATTGGTGGTGTGTTTGGCGGCGAAAAATCGGGAGTTAAAGCTACAACAACCAATGTGTTTCTCGAAAGTGCTTGGTTCGATTCGGTTTATATCCGCAAAACTGCCCGTCGTCATGGGCTGAACACAGATGCTTCGTTCAGGTTTGAACGTGGCACCGATCCTAACGGCGTTATCTATGCGTTGAAACGTGCGGCATTGCTTATTCAGGAAGTTGCCGGTGGTAAAATTTCTTCTGAAATTGTTGATATTTACCCAACTCCAGCAAAAAGTTTCGATGTCGAACTCTCTTTGGCAAATGTGAAACGATTGATTGGGATTGAAATTCCTGCTGAAAAAATCAAAAGCATACTTACTGCTCTCG
Organism: uncultured Prolixibacteraceae bacterium; assembly: GCA_964604035.1. GTDB lineage: Bacteria > Bacteroidota > Bacteroidia > Bacteroidales > Prolixibacteraceae > CAYMTR01. The sequence goes on from CAZRXT010000110.1 coordinate 4,445, forward strand.
AAATTGAAATTGCATCAGAAAATAATGGAATCCTTCAGTTAAGAGTTCCTCCATATCGGGTTGATGTTCAGCGCGAGGCCGATGTTATTGAAGATATTTTGCGCGTTTATGGCTACGACAATGTAGCTCCCGGCACCCATGTCAATTCAACGCTTCAATACTCGCCTGCAATTGATTCGGAGCAGGTGAAAAACATGATTTCAGATCAGTTGGTTAGCTGTGGTTTCAACGAAATTTGGTCGAACTCGCTTACCCGATCTACTTATTACGACAACCTCGAAACATTCAAGGCCGAAAAGACGGTTAAGATTTATAATCCACTAAGTCAGGATCTTAATGCAATGCGTCAGACACTTTTGTTTGATGGGTTGGAAGCAATTCTGCGGAATACAAATTTCAATAATCCCGATTTGAAGCTGTTCGAATTTGGGAATACTTACTTCTATAAAGGTGGCGAAAACGTTAAATCGCCTGCCGAAAAATATTACGAAGAGTTTCACCTTAGCCTTTTTGTTACAGGTTCGAAGCAAAACGAAAACTGGACTTCGCCAGCATCAAAAAGCTCGTTCTTCGAACTGAAAGCTTATGTGGTGAATATCATGAAGAAACTTGGTATCAACATTGAAAAGTTGAAGGTAGAATCGGTTTCGAACGATGTGATAGAGGAGGGTATAGCTTACCGCCGTGGCGATGGCAAAACCTTTGTTGAGCTTGGTTATGTAAGTCGCAAGTTGTTGAAGAACGGAGAGATTTCGGCCGATGTATTTTTTGCCGATTTTAACTGGGATTTCATACTTCAGCAAGCTGCCAATAATAAAATTGCTTACATTGAATTGCCTAAGTTCCCTGCTGTTCGTCGCGATTTGGCGCTGCTTGTCGATGAGTCAGTTTCGTTCTCTCAATTGAAAGAAATAGCTAAAAAGACTGAGAAGAATATCCTTCGCGAAGTAGATATTTTCGACGTATACAAAGGCGATAAACTTCCGGCTGGAAAGAAATCGTACGCGTTGAGTTTCATTCTTCGCGACGATGAAAAGACGTTGAACGAATCGACTATCGAAAAAACAATGAACCGCCTTGTTGCCATGTTTGAGAAAGAGGCTGGCGCACAATTGCGATAACACTTATTCTATATAAAAAACGAACCGACAGTTTCAGAAAGCTGCCGGTTCTTTTTTTTTGAAGATAAAATCTCAACCCTATTTTATTTTTTTGATGAATTTGATCATGATTGAATTGTCGTAGGTGCTTAAGTTGTTGATGTGTGAATAGTGGCTCCAACTGAAAATGTAGTCAACGCCAAAATGCCATCTGTCACTCAATTGCTTTTGAAATGATGGGTTGATGTTTATACGTTTGTAATGGTTGATTGTTGTGTAGTTTGTTGCCTTTAAAAATTTAGATATTAGAGAGTTGGATTCGCTATCGGAAGAGAATGCTGAATAGGGTAGATTTGTAATTATTGATGCGATTGAGAATGAAAACAGCGTTTTAAATTTGATGGTTTCATCAATGTGATAGTTGATGAGTAACATTGGGTTTAACGACAACTCGCTTGAAATAAAAATTGGGACATTGGCATACGACATTGAGTAGTATTGTTTTAATTGTCCGCCTACAAAAAAATCTACTTTCTGATTCTTTTTTCCGTTGAGTTTTCGGGCATATTCTACATTTATTTCATCCTGAATAAGGTAGTTATATGTTTGGTTCGTAGTGTACTGATTCTGTATCTCTTTTAGTAAAGTGTAATTGCTTGCACTTTGGTCATAATTTTTTTTGTCAATCAGTCCATTTTTGACGTTCACATTAATGTTGAATATCCGATTGCCTGATTCTTTTGAATATGCAAAGTAAACAGGGACTAAATTGGCTTTATATATCAGCTGGTTAGCTTTCTTATCAAATATTTTGAATTGAGAATAGCCAGAACCAACTGTAAATGAGCGGAAATCAAAAGCATTTAATGGTATTGCGTTCGTGGTTTTTTTTATGGTGTCCTCTTGCGAGAATCCCGGTAACGTAAATAATACCAATAAAATAGTAAATAAATATAATATAGGAATTGGTTTCCTCATGCATGGTTTTTAGGGAACAAATAGCTGTAACTCGAATTTTCGAGTCGCAAAAAAAGCTAAATAATGTATCCTTTTATAATTTTTATTGGGCGATGCAGTTAATTGGCAACATAAAATTAATATGTAACATGTGTTACTTAGTTTGTCTCGATAAAGGTTTTTTTAGCAATGTTGCCAATTGCCACAGTGGTTACGCTATCGAATGTTCCACCAATTACGCCGCCAATAAGAGGAACGGCTTTTCCTAGGTTGATAGCTCCTTTTTGTCCAAATTTTGAAAGCAAGGTAAAGCCAACCTTCTGGTTTATTGCAGAAATTGTTTTTTCAGAAATATTTTTGATTATCTCAATTGTTATTCGGCGACCAATAACGATGCCCATATCTTTAAGTATATTTTTTGCTGCACTTCCTGCTAGGCACAAGTAGATGAGGGTTTTAACGCGATCGTCTCTTAAATCGTAACCTCCAATGTATGCAATGGCTGCAATCATTCTTATTTGCACGTACATTACACTCGAAATATTTGCAGGAATTGTTACTGGCATTGTAATTATTCCGCCCAATCCGGTCAAGAAGCCACTGGTGCCAGCTTTTGCTATCTGCCATTTTATTAGTGAATTACAGATTTCGACCTTGTCGGTACCTCTGCTCATATAATTTCGGGCTAGCTCTTCCGACGAATCAAACCCTGGAATACCGTCTATAGCAATGCCATAAGCGTAGTCTAAAGCCTTCATTATCATTCCTTGATTCAACTTTTCTGTTTTTGT
>CAZRXT010000111.1:0-2838 GCA_964604035.1 uncultured Prolixibacteraceae bacterium
ATAAAACTTCTTGTGCAATCTGGTCTTTTTTCTCTCTTGTTTCAGAATTTTGGTAGTCGGTTCTCAATCCTTTTACTTTTTCGATGAGTTTTGTTAGTTCTGACGACGAGTAGAAACCTTCGATGAAAAATTTTTGTCCTTCGGTGGTTCTGAATTGCTCTATTTTACGGTAAACAATTTCCGATGTGATAGTAAAGTTGATGATCGTGTCCCGGAGTTCTTCGGGTATTGTGTTCAATTCAATTTCTTCAATCGTATCTTCAGCTTCAATCTCTTCCGTTTTAGTTTCCTCGGTTGTTTGACCAGTAGAAGCTAGTTCCGGAGTTTGACTTTCGGCTACAGCTGGCTGAATTGATTGCTCGAAAGGGTTGATCCGTTTTGGACACAGTTCCATCAATTCTTTTACCTTGGTGGCTTTTAACTCTTTCGATTTTGCATCCGACTTAAAAAGCGTGTAGTAAGCCATTGCCGAGTCGAACTGATTGATTGCATGGTAGTTTTTTCCAATGAAGAAATTGATATCGGCAGGAACATTGCTCTTGGCCGATTGCAACAAAAGTTCCTTTGCTTTCTGTCCAAACTGATTGGTTTCGACTAAACAAACCCCATAGTAGTAGCCAAAACTGGCATCTTCAGGGGCCGATGCGTTTAATTCTTTGAAAAGCGTCAGGGCATCGCTAAATTGTTTGTTTTCAAATAGTTTTATGGCTTCCTCTTTGTTTCCAGCAACTGCATTTTGTGTCGGGAAAAAAGAAAAAACAAAAACAACCAGAAGGATGTTGAATAGAGAGTGTGTATTTTTATGCATCTGTTTTTATCGTTTTCAAATTCTAAATTTAATAAATGTATTACGCAAATGCTGTTTTTCCAAGATTTGCGAACTATTATTTTGGTGTGTTAATTAAAAACAACTTAATCAATTAAAATATGACAACATTAAAAAAAGGCGATATTGCTCCCGTTTTTAAAGGAACAAATCAAAACGGTGAAGAAATTTCATCAACAAGCTTTAGCGGAAAGAAAGTAATTTTATACTTTTACCCGAAAGATAGCACTCCCGGTTGTACAGCCGAAGCCTGTAATTTGAACGATAATTACCAAATGTGGTTAAGTAAAGGTTATGAGGTAGTTGGTGTTAGTCCTGATAGCGTATCTTCGCACAAAAAGTTTGCTGAAAAGTACAATTTGAGTTTCAACCTAATTGCAGATACCGAAATGCAGATTTTAAATGCGTATGGGGTGTGGGGCGAAAAATCAATGTATGGACGAAAGTACATGGGCGTTTTCCGAACTACATTTGTGATTGATGAAAAGGGTGTAATTGTTGAAATTTTCGAAAAAGTAGATACTAAAAATCATACAGAACAGATTAATAAAACGTTGTAAAATATGGAAGAAGAAAAATCAAAAGTGAATAAGGAAAAACTGAAAGCACTACAGCTTACCATGGATAAGATTGATAAATCGTATGGTAAGGGATCGATTATGCGATTGGGCGACAGGCCAATAGAAGATGTTCCTGTTATTTCTTCAGGTTCAATTGGACTAGATGCCGCGTTGGGTGTTGGCGGTTATCCTAAAGGCAGAATTATTGAAATATACGGACCAGAATCGTCGGGTAAAACTACACTGGCAATTCATGCTATTGCCGAAGCCCAAAAGGCTGGGGGCATTGCCGCTATTATTGATGCTGAACACGCTTTTGATCCTACTTATGCGCAAAGCCTTGGTGTTGATATCGACGAACTGTTGATTTCGCAACCCGATAATGGTGAACAAGCGTTGGAAATTGCTGACAACTTGATCCGTTCGGGAGCTATTGATATTATTGTTATTGACTCGGTTGCCGCATTGACCCCTAAAGCTGAAATTGAAGGCGAAATGGGCGACTCTAAAATGGGGCTTCACGCTCGATTAATGTCGCAGGCACTACGTAAGCTTACTGCAAATATCAGTAGAACAAAAACCTGCTGTGTTTTCATTAACCAGTTGCGCGAAAAAATTGGTGTAATGTTCGGCAATCCAGAAACTACAACCGGTGGTAATGCGTTGAAATTTTACGCATCGGTACGGTTGGATATCAGAAGGGTTGGCCAGTTGAAAGATGGCGAAGATGCTACAGGTAGCCGCACTCGTGTTAAAGTGGTGAAAAACAAAGTTGCGCCTCCATTTCGTAAAGCTGAATTTGATATCATGTTTGGCGAAGGAATATCTAAAGCCGGAGAAATTGTTGATTTGGGTGTGGAAACAAACATTATCAAGAAAAGTGGCTCGTGGTTCAGTTATGGCGAAACTAAGTTAGGACAGGGCCGCGAAGGGGTTAAGAATATAATGAAAGACAATTTGGAATTGGCTCAGGAACTCGAAACTAAGATTCTTGATGCTTTATCTAAAACAACTATTACCACGGCAACAATTGCGGAAGAGTAGTTGATTAATAAAATATTATTACTAAGCTATCTTTCCGGGTAAAATGAACATTTATCCGGAAAGATTTTTTTTATTAGGATCATTCTTATAATTGACAGTTTAATTTTGATTTTTTAAAAGTAAAAACATGAAGGTTTTAAAATTTGGCGGAACCTCAGTAGGAAGTGTTGAAAACCTCCTCAAGGTTAAAGAGATTATTGATAGTCAGAAAGATGACGTAGTTGTAATTGTTTCAGCTTTAGGCGGAATCACCGATAAGATTCTGACCATGGCCAAAACGGCAGCAACAACCAAAACCTTCACCGAAACAGAAATGATGGAAGTCACTACCCGCCACATGACGACCGTTGATATGTTGATAACCGAATCGGAAAAAGAGGAGGTGAAAATGAAACTTCAGGAGAAACT
>CAZRXT010000111.1:2938-7272 GCA_964604035.1 uncultured Prolixibacteraceae bacterium
AACGATAAAAACGAACCAACAACTTTAGGCCGCGGTGGTTCTGATTATACTGCAGCAATTTATGCCGCAGCTCTTAATGCCGCTGCATTGGAGATTTGGACCGATGTCGATGGTTTTATGACTGCCGACCCAAGGGTTATTCGGAAAGCCTATACTATTGATTATCTTACATATTCAGAGGCTATGGAGCTTTCGCATTTTGGAGCGAAGGTTATTTATCCTCCAACTATTTTGCCGGTTTTCCGAAAGAAAATCCCTGTGTGGATAAAAAATACAACTCGTCCGCAAGAACCGGGAACGTTGATTGGCCATGAAAAGCGAAATGAAAACGGTCGTGTGATACAGGGAATTTCCTCTATTTCAGATATTTCATTGCTTACACTTCAAGGCGTAGGAATGGTTGGCGTAGCAGGTATTTCTATGCGGTTATTTACCTGCCTGGCGAAAGAAAACATTAATGTGATACTTATTTCACAGGCTTCGTCCGAGAATTCAATTTCGGTGGCGGTTCCTTCTTCGGTGGCCGAAAAGGCTGAGAAAGCCGTAAACGATGGCTTTGAATTTGAAATCGCTAACGGTTTGGTGAATGGTGTAAAGGTTGAAAATGAGTTGTCGATTGTGGCAATTGTTGGCGAAAACATGAAGGAAAGTGCCGGTATTGCCGGAAAACTGTTCAATATTATTGGCAAGAATGGCGTGAATGTTAGGGCAATAGCGCAAGGTGCTTCCGAATTAAATATTTCGTGGGTTGTTAAAACTTCCGACCTTAGAAAAACGCTGAATGTTGTTCACGAAGGTTTCTTTCTTACATCGTACAAAGAATTGAACCTCTTTTTGGTTGGAATCGGAACTGTAGGCGGAAATTTTCTTCAGCAATTAAAACAGCAACAAGAAAAACTTTTTCAGCAGAAAAGGTTGAAACTGAATCTTGTTGGTGTTGCCAACAGCAAGAAAATGCTTTTCGAACGCGATGGCGTCGATCTTGAAAACTATGCGTCGTTATTGAAGAATTCTGAGAGAGTTTCGAACCAAAAGGAGTTTGTAAACACGATGATCGAAATGAACATGTTTAACACTGTGTTTGTCGATTGTACAGCAAATGAGACCCTTCCGGCTTTTTATTATCAGATACTCGATTCGAATATCTCGATTGTTGCGGCAAATAAAATTGCGGCTTCATCGGCGTATCAAAATTATAAGCTGCTGAAAGATACAGCGGTTAAACGTGGAATTAAATTCTACTTCGAAACCAATGTTGGAGCAGGGTTGCCAATTCTTTCAACAATAAAAGATTTGACCAATAGTGGTGATCAAATACTTAAAATTCAGGCAGTTTTGTCGGGAACGTTGAATTATATTTTCAACACAATTAGCAAAGATATTCCGTTGAGCAAAGCCATTGCAATGTCGAAAGAGGCAGGTTTTGCTGAGCCCGATCCGCGTATCGACCTGAGTGGAAAAGATGTTGTGCGAAAACTGCTGATCCTTGTTCGTGAGGCTGGTTATGAAATTGAAGAAGACGAAGTTGTGGTTGAAAAATTTATTTCTTCCGAACTTTTCACTGGCTCTATTGACCAATTCTGGAATGGCATTAAAGATCTCGACGAAAAATTTGAAGCGTTGCGCGTTCAAATGGAAACCGAAAATAAGAAGCTACGTTTTATTGCTACTTTCGAAAATGGAAAATCCAATGTTTCGTTGCAAGCTGTTAGCAGCGATTCTCCTTTCTTCGACCTCGAAGGGAGTAACAACATTATTCTGTTTACAACCGAAAGATACAACGAGTACCCAATGCAAATTAAAGGTTATGGTGCCGGTGCAGGTGTAACTGCTGCCGGTGTATTTTCCGATATTATTAGAATTGCAAATATTTAATAACCAATTTGATGAAAAATATTTTTGCCGCTATATTCGTATTGACGACACTGTTTGTTAGTTGTAACGAAGACGAAGTTAAAATTGATGAAGAGTCTGAACAGCCTGTTCTGATACAAATTTCGGTTATCGATGCACTGCTTCAGGGAATTTACGATGGCTATTTTCCGATAAATCAACTTCCTGAAATTGGCGATGTTGGTATCGGAACTTTCAACGGTTTAGATGGTGAAATGATTTTTTATAACGATACCGTTTTTCAGGTTGTTTCAACTGGTGAGGTGAAAATTCCAGCAGATAACGTGCTCACGCCGTTTGCCGCTGTTACAAATTGGGTTACCGACACCACGTTTGCGTTAAACAATACCTCGTTCGAGTTGTTAAAGTCAAGTTTTAGCAGCTATTTTCCGACACCAAATATTTTTTATGCGGTGAAAATTAAAGGTGAATTTAGCTACATGAAAACTCGTAGCGTTCCAAAGCAGGAGAAGCCATATTTGCCTTTGACTGAGGTAACAAAGAATCAGCCCGAGTTTGAGTTTCATAATACGAAAGGTGTAGTGATTGGTTTTTATTGTCCGGCTTATGCTTCGGGTATTAATGTGACCGGATTTCACTTGCATTTCCTAACCGATGACAGGAAAGGCGGAGGTCATATTCTTGAATATCAGTTGAAGTCTGGAACGATGGAGCTTTGTTATTTGTTCGATTACCAATTGATTTTACCCGAAGGAGGCGACTTTTTTGGTGGCGATTTTACCGTTGATCGGACTGATGATGTAGAAGATGTTGAGTAGAAATAAATGTAATAGATAGAAGATGAAATACATAATAATTTTGGGCGATGGCATGGCCGATGAGCCCATTGAAAAGCTTGGTGGAAAAACTCCGCTGATGGCTGCAAATAAACCAAACATCGACAGGTTGGCAAAATTAGGTAGGAATGGCTTTTTGAGCACAGTTCCGTTAGATATGCCAGCTGGTAGCGAAATTGCAAACATGGGCGTTTTGGGTTACGATGTTCATAAGGTTTACGAGGGCAGGGGAGTGCTCGAAGCTGCAAGCATGGGCGTTGAAATTAAAGAGGGCGACCTCGGTTTGCGTTGTAATCTTATTTGTATCGAAGATAAGAAGATCAAAAACCACTCAGCTGGTCATATTTCGAACGAAGAAGCCGCTGAGTTGATCGAATATTTAAACCAGAAGCTGGGGAGCGAAACTGTAACGTTTTATCCTGGTGTTTCTTATCGTCATTTGCTCGTTATTAAAGGTGGAAAGAAACAACTGAAATGTACACCTCCTCACGATGTCCCGGGAACTCCTTCCCTCGACGTAATGGTTGAGGCAACCGATAGTGTGGCTAAAGAAACTGCCGATTTGCTGAATGATTTGATTCTGAAATCGCAGGAGTTACTTGCCGGGCATCCAATAAATGTGGCAAGGATTCAGAAAGGCAAAGATGCAGCAAATTCAATATGGCCATGGTCGCCAGGCTTCAAACCACAAATGCCAACCCTCGACGAAATGTATGGCGTTGGTAAATCGGCAGTTATTTCGGCTGTCGACCTGATTCAGGGAATTGGCGTTTATGCCGGAATGGAAGTTTTGAAGGTTGAAGGTGCAACAGGTTTATACAATACTAATTACGAAGGTAAAGCACAGGCGGCAATCAATGCCTTAAAGGGCGATACCAATTTTGTGTACTTGCATATTGAGGCAAGCGATGAGGCTGGTCACGAAGGCGATGTTGAGTTGAAGACTAAAACAATTGAGTACCTCGATTCACGAATTGTAAAGCCAATTGTTGAGGCGGCTAAAGAGTTAAGCGAACCTCTCGCCATTGCAATTCTACCCGACCATCCAACGCCTTGTGCTATCAGAACACATACACACAATGCTATTCCGTTCGTTATTTACTATCCTAATGAGGTGGCCGACAGTGTTGAAGCTTACGATGAAGAAAGCGCAAAAGCTGGAGACTATGGCGTGTTGAGCGGAAATGAATTTATAAAAGCATTCTTAAATACACATTGAAAGAGTTTTTAGACAGCGAATTAGAAATAAATAAAAACATTACACGTGAAATATTACAGTACTAAAAAATCTGTTCCGGAAGTTGATCTGAAACACGCCGTTACAAAGGGTTTGGCAGACGATAACGGATTGTTTATGCCTGAACGAATTGAGAAGTTTGAGCCTTCGTTTTTCGATTCAATTCACAATCTTTCGTTTCAGGAGATCTCGTTCGAGGTAGCAAAGAAATTTTTTGGAGAAGATGTTGTCGAAGAGAAACTTCGCGAAATAGTTTACGATACGCTCTCGTTCGATTGCCCGGTTGTTCCGGTGCAGAAAAACATTTACAGCCTTGAACTTTTTCATGGGCCAACCTTAGCGTTTAAAGATGTTGGCGGAAGGTTTATGGCCCGCTTGTTGGGTTACTTCCTCGAAAAATCGGAAAA
>CAZRXT010000112.1:0-7271 GCA_964604035.1 uncultured Prolixibacteraceae bacterium
ACAATTCTTGACCAGTCGACTGTTAAAAATTTTGAAATCGGGAAAGATTTTGGAATCATATCGTACAACGAAACACCAATGAAGCGTTTCGTAAAAGATGGAATTACTGTTATTTCAACCGATTTTACACTTATGGGAAGGAAAGCTGCCGAATTTGTGATGAATCCTGGGCCGTTAAAATATGTTGTGCCAACACAATTAATTCAAAGGAAATCGTTTTAAAAACATTTAAAATATAAAAGATATGTACTTTTTAGGATATGACATTGGAAGCTCTTCTGTAAAAGCTTCGTTAATAAATGGAGAAACTGGCGACTGTGTTGCCTCTGATTTTTTCCCAAAGCAAGAGATGAAAATTACGGCTCAACAAGCAGGTTGGGCTGAACAACATCCCGACCTTTGGTGGGAAAACCTTAAACTCGCGACTCAATCGGTAATGGCTCAGTCGAAAATCGACCCAAAAAACATTGAAGCAATTGGTATTTCGTATCAGATGCATGGGCTTGTTGTTGTTGATAAAGACAACAACGTTCTTCGCCCTTCAATTATCTGGTGCGATAGCCGTGCGGCTGCAATTGGCGACAAAGCTTTTAACGAACTTGGTGGCGAACGCTGTTTGAGCAGTTTGCTAAATTCTCCTGGTAACTTCACCGCTTCAAAACTGATGTGGGTTAAAGAAAATGAACCAGAAGTATATGCAAAAGTTGACAGACTAATGCTTCCTGGCGATTATATCGCATTGCGACTTACAGGTGAATCAAAAACAACTATTTCGGGTTTGTCGGAAGGTATGTTCTGGGATTTCCAAACCAAGTCAGTTTCAAAAATGTTGATGGATCATTACGGCTTTAGCTATTCAATGATTCCTGAAATTGTCCCAACTTTTTCAGAACAAGGAGAAGTTACTGCTGCTGTTGCTCAGGAATTAGGCTTAGCTGCTGGCATTAAAGTTACTTATCGTGGCGGCGATCAGCCAAATAATGCACTTTCGCTTAACGTGCTTAACCCAGGCGAAATTGCTACAACCGCTGGAACTTCGGGCGTTGTTTACGGTGTTAGCGGTGAGGTAAAATACGATCAATTTTCGCGCGTAAACACTTTCGCTCATGTAAACCACACTACCGAATTAAATCGATTGGGAGTGTTGCTTTGCATTAACGGAACTGGAATCCTGAATTCGTGGATGAACAAAAACGTTGGCAATAAAGCTTACGATTATGCTCAAATGAACGACTTAGCTTCAACAGTTGCAATTGGTTCAGAAGGTGTGAGCATTCTTCCTTTTGGGAATGGTGCAGAACGTGTTTTGAGAAACAAAAACATTGGTTCACAAATAAGTGGCGTTAGTTTCAACACGCATTCACAAGCTCATTTATTCCGTGCAGCACAAGAAGGCATTGTGTTCTCTTTCAACTATGGAATGGAAATCATGAAACAAATTGGTATCGACGCAAAAGTTATCCGTGCCGGAAAAGCCAATATGTTCTTAAGCCCAATTTTCCGCGAAACACTTGCCGGAATCAGCGGTGCAACCATTGAACTTTACAATACCGATGGATCGGTGGGTGCAGCTCGTGGTGCAGCAGTTGGATCTGGATATTACAAATCGTTTGCTGAAGCATTTGGAAGTTTGAAAAAACTCGATACAATTGAGCCAAATCTTGCTAAAAAGGCCGAATACGAAGCCGCTTATGCAAACTGGAAAGCTCTGTTAGATAAACACATTTAAAGAAGAAAATGTCATTTCGGCGTTCGGGATGATATAAAAAAAATAAATAATAAATCATAATTAATAAATTTGGATCATGAGTGCAAAAGTTTATTTCCCATCAGTGGGACAAATCAAATTTGAAGGAAAAGAAAGTAAAAACCCATTAGCATTCCGCTACTACAATCCAGAGAAAGTAGTTTATGGAAAAACAATGGCTGAGTGGTTTAAATTCTCAATGGCTTGGTGGCATACATTATGTGCTGATGGTGGCGATCCATTTGGTGGACAAACACAAAAACACCCTTGGGTAGGTGCTGCTGATGCATTGCAAGCTGCTAAAGATAAAATGGATGCAGGTTTTGAATTCATGCAGAAAATCGGCATTAAATACTATTGTTTCCACGATATCGACTTAGTAAGCGAAGGTTCTTCAATTGAAGAATACGAAGCTAATTTGAAAGCTATTGTTGCTTATGCAAAACAAAAACAAGCTGAAACAGGTATTACATTAATGTGGGGTACTGCAAATGTTTTCTCACCAGCTCGTTATATGAACGGTGCAAGCACCAATCCTGATTTTAATGCTGCTGCTCGTGCAATGCTTCAAATTAAAAATGCTATTGACGCTACTATCGAATTAGGTGGTAAAGCTTATGTATTTTGGGGAGGTCGCGAAGGTTACATGTCGTTGTTGAACACTAATATGAAACGTGAAAAACAACACATGGGCACAATGTTGAAAATGGCTCGTGATTATGCACGTGCAAAAGGTTTCAAAGGCGTGTTCCTTATCGAACCAAAACCAATGGAACCAATGAAACATCAATACGATGTTGATGCTGAAACAGTTATTGGCTTCTTGAAAGAATTCGGTTTAGAAAACGATTTCAAATTGAATATCGAAGTTAACCACGCTACATTGGCTGGCCACACTTTCGAACACGAATTACAATGTGCTGCTGATGCTGGTATGTTAGGTGCTATTGATGCCAACCGTGGCGACGTTCAAAACGGATGGGATACTGACCAATTTCCAGTTGATATCTATGAACTAACTCAAGCTATGTTAGTTGTGCTTCAAGCTGGTGGTATGCAAGGTGGTGGTACCAACTTCGATGCTAAAATCCGTCGTAACTCTACCGATAACGAAGATTTATTCATCGCTCACATTGGTGCTATGGACATTATGGCTCGTGCATTAGAAGCTGCTGCTGCAATTTTAGAAGAATCTCCATACAAAAAAATGGTTTCTGACCGTTACGCTTCTTACGATGCAGGTAAAGGTAAAGAATTTGAAGAAGGCAAATTGTCTTTCGAAGACGTTTATGCTTATGCAAAAGCTAATGGCGAACCAAAACAGATTAGCGGTAAACAAGAGCTTTACGAAGCAATTGTTAACATGTACATCTAATTGAAATATTATAATTAAGCAAAGAGCCGGAACTTTAATTAGTTCTGGCTCTTTTTGTTATTTAATTTAGCGTTTCCCGATTTTTATTTTGTCAGCAATTAAAAATATCAAAAGAATAGCCAAATAAGTAGGTTAAAAGAAACAAATAGGGTGGAGCTTCAACTACTTGAACAGCAAATAAATTATTATATTTGATCCCACACAAAAAATCAAACTTTTTATAATTTACTATAATACAAACGAACTTACTAATGAAACAAAACAAATTCTTTATCATTGGTATAACCTTAGTTGCAACCTTGGGAGGTTTGCTTTTTGGTTACGATACCGCTGTAATTTCGGGGGCTGTTGATCCCTTGAAAGTTTTTTTTCAGCTTGATGCTGAACATTATGGCAATCTTGCAACCTTCTATCATGGGGCAACTGTTTCAAGTGCTCTGTTAGGCTGTATTATTGGTGGTGCAATTTCAGGGATTTTTGCCACACGTTTCGGACGTAAAAAGTCGCTGATCATTGCTTCTATCTTTTTCTTTGTTTCAGCTGTGGGTTCAGGATTTCCCGAAATGTTTTTCTTCAACAGCGGAACATCAATTTCAACATTACTTGTTTCTTTTAATATCTACCGTGTTATTGGCGGTGTAGGTGTTGGTCTTGCGTCGGCAATTTGCCCTATGTATATAGCAGAAATGGCTCCAGCAGAAATTAGGGGAAAACTTGTTTCGTGGAATCAGTTTGCTATCATCCTGGGTATGTTAATCGTTTATTTTGTGAATTACTTTATCGTTTTTGGCAAAGATCCTGTGTGGATTAATGCAACGGGATGGCGACAAATGTTTCTTTCTGAATCTTTTGTAGCGGCAACTTTTGGTATTCTGTTGTTTTTCGTGCCAGAAACCCCTCGCTATTTAGCCTTAATACACAACGACACAAAAGCACTTTCAATTCTTAGTAAAATTAATGGCCCACAAAAAGCACAGGCAATACTTGCTGAAATAAAAGAAACAGTTCACGAAAAGGTTGAAAACGTACTCACCTATGGTTGGAAGGTTCTAATTATTGGTATTCTTCTTTCGGTATTTCAGCAAGCGGTTGGTATTAACGTAGTACTTTATTATGCTCCTACTATTTTTAAGGGATTAGGTTTTGGAAACGAAGCCGCTATGTGGCAAACTGTTATCATGGGATTTGTAAATATCATTTTCACCTTGGTTGCAATATTTACTGTCGATAAATTTGGACGTAAACCGCTATTAATTATTGGTTCAACTGGAATGGCTATCGGCATGTTTGCCATTGGTGCTTTGGCCTATTTCCAGATTATTGGTATAAGTACTTTAATATTCATCGTGATTTATACCGCAGCCTTCATGATGTCGTGGGGACCAATTTGCTGGGTATTGATTTCTGAAATTTTCCCAAATACAATACGCGGAAAGGCTGTTGCGATAGCTGTTGCTGCACAATGGATTGCAAACTTTGTAGTATCGTCAACATTCCCAATGCTCGAAGCTTTCAGCATCACATTTACGTATGTTCTTTATGGTATAATGTCTGTTCTTTCAATTCTTTTTGTTTGGAAGATGGTTCCCGAAACCAAAGGCAAAACCTTGGAAGATATGAGTAAGCTTTGGAAGAAATAATCTTAAAAAACATTAAAAGATATCAATATTGAGCGAGGCCGGGTTTTCCGGCCTTGTTTGTTTTTCAGAATGAGATTCAAAAAATGTATCTTCGCAAAAACCTTTTTAAAGATGTCAGCATCAGATACTCATCATATTGAAAATCACCCTGATTTTAAGGGCTTAAAAGTGAATTCAGGAATACCACAACCACCGTCTGTTAACCCTAACGCAATTTATCAGGGACTCAGAAAAAGGAAACAAGAGCTATCCGTCGATCAGTTTGTCGATGGCATTTTGAGTGGCAACCGTATGATTCTGAGTCGTGCTGTAACGCTTGTTGAAAGTCTTAAGCCCGAACATTACGACCTTGCCCAGCAAATCATTCTCAAATGTTTGCCTCATTCAGGAAAGTCAATCAGAATTGGTATTACTGGCGTTCCCGGTGCTGGGAAAAGTACGTTTATTGAAGCAATGGGAAAGCAAATTACAAGCCAAGGAAGCAAACTAGCAGTTTTGGCTATCGACCCAAGCAGCGAACGTACTAAAGGAAGTATTCTTGGCGACAAAACCCGCATGGAGGAACTTGCTAACGATCCGAATGCTTACATCCGCCCTTCACCATCAGCAGGTTCGTTGGGAGGTGTTGCCCGTAAAACCCGCGAAACGGTTATTCTTTGCGAAGCTGCCGGGTTCGATACTATTTTCATTGAGACAGTTGGCGTTGGGCAAAGCGAAACCGCGGTTCAGTCAATGGTCGATTTTTTCTTGCTGATTCAGATTGCCGGAGCCGGCGACGAACTTCAGGGAATTAAACGAGGAATTATGGAAATGGCCGATGGAATCATTATCAATAAAGCCGATGGAAACAATGTTGAAAGAGCCGAATTGGCGCAGTCTCAATTTCGCAATGCTCTTCACCTGTTCCCTCCATCTCCTTCGGGCTGGGTGCCTCAAGTGCTTAAGTGTTCGGCATATACAAAAGCCGGCATTCCCGAAGTTTGGCAAATGATTTCTGAATATGTCTCTTTTGTGCAGAAAAACAACTACTTCGACGACAGAAGAACTCAGCAGTCGAAATACTGGATGTACGAAACCATAAACGAAACATTGAAAAAATCTTTCTTCAACCATCACCTAATCAAAAAAGAGCTTAAAAACTTTGAAAATGAGGTTTTGAATGAAAAAATCAGTTCTTTTGTTGCTGCAAAAGATTTATTGACAATGTACTTTGATGATCAATCAATCAATAATAAATATAAAAAATGAAGAAAATAGTTTTAATCGCTCTTTCTGTATTGGTTTTATCCTCTTGCGGTAAGAAAAATCAATTCAGCATCTCCGGTAATATTGTTCCTGCCAAGGATGGTAAAGTTATTCTTTTCGGGTTCAAAGATGGACAACCAGTACCAGCAGATACTGCTGATATGAAAGGTGGTAAGTTCAAATTCTCTGGTGAGTCTGTAATTCCTGAATTGAAATTAATTGGTCTTGAAGGTCAGGAAAATTTTATTGGCCAGCTGTTTGTTGAAGAAGGAAAGATAGATATGACTATTTATCCAGATAGCTTCCAAAACAACGTGATAAAAGGTTCTGCATCACAAGATATTTTCAAGATCTATGTCGACGAAATGGTTGGTTTCCAGAAGAAAGAAACTGAACTGCAACAACGTTTTGGACAAGCTCAAGGTTCGGGCAATGCCGAAGAACTGAACGCTATTCGTTTCGAGTATCAAACCATGATGGAAAACACACAGCTTTATTCGAAGAACTTTGTAGCTAAATACAACACTTCGCCTGTTGCTGCTTACGTTTACCTTATGACTTTTGTTCAGAATGCTGATGTTGAAGAACTTGATTCAATTTTGAAAGTTTTTGAACCAATCAAAACTTCTGAATTTGTTGCTGCTATTCAGGAACGTGCTGATGTTCTTCGTCTTACAAGTAAAGGATCGCTTGCCCCTGATTTTACATTGGCAGGTCCCGATGGAACTCCTGTTTCTCTCTCTTCGTACAAAGGCAAATATGTATTGATCGATTTCTGGGCTTCGTGGTGCAAACCTTGCATGGAAGAACTTCCTAACGTGATTGATGCTTATAACACTTACAAAGACAAAGGTTTCGAAATTGTTGGTGTTTCGCTCGACCGCGATCAGGATGCTTGGTTGAAAACCATTAAAGATATGAAAATGAATTGGGTACATGTTTGGGATATGGCAGAAAATGCTCCCGGACAGGTTGCTACAAAATACAATGTATCGGGCATTCCTCACACTGTACTGATTGACAGAGAAGGTAAAATTGTTGACACAAACCTTCGTGGTGCTCAACTAAAAATGAAACTTGCTGAACTGCTTAAATAAGAATTTTCATTCTTTGAAATTCAAAAGCCCTTTGCTGATTTAATTCTGCAAAGGGTTTTTTCGTTTCAGAAGGTATTGTATCAATTCTTTTTTACTCATTTTTTCTCATCGTTATCTCTGCAGTCTGTTAAATCCGTCATCAATTTGCAAATAAGAAGAAAATATTT
>CAZRXT010000113.1:0-3025 GCA_964604035.1 uncultured Prolixibacteraceae bacterium
GAATACATTATAAACAATCCTGCAAAATGGAATGATGACAAATTTTATACAAAATAAAATCGTACGGGCACCCCCCGTGGTTACCCATTAGTAAGGGCGTACCCTTGTGGTCGCCCCATGTACGGGCAACCCTTGTGGTTACCCATTAGTAAGGGCGTACCCTTGTGGTCGCCCCATGTACGGGCACCCCCCGTGGTTACCCATTAGTAAGGGCGTACCCCCGTGGTTGCCCCATGTACAGGCAACCCTTGTGGCTGCCAATAAGTACGGGCACCCCTCGTGGGTGCCCAAAATTAGAAACAAACAACAAATAATTGAGATGACAACCTTCAATCAGCTGATAAAATCGCATTCGTGGCTCAGTGTCAAATTAACACTTGAGAGGCTGTTTCCTGATCAGAACAATTTAATGGATGACTCTGAAAGGATGTTCGACAGCCTTAAATTTATTGCAGCAGCAGAAAGCAATATCACCATTGACGTACATTGGGTACACGACGATTACGACGATACCGACTATGTTGATGTGTCGGGTTATTACACCAACCCGGAAGATAACACCGATGAATAATTTAATGTCGCATTTAAGGTTTTGTGGGATGCAATTTTTTGCACTAGCCAAAGGCCTTAGAAAAAAAGGAATTCGAAGTGAAGGAAAACCATAGTAAGACCGGGAAGCTGAGAGCTTTGCTCGAAGATCACCCGGCCGCACTAAGGTTTTGCGAAAAGCGAATCCCTTTTTTTCGAGAGCCTTGATTTTTTTGCTTCGTTTTTTTATCAAGAAAAAAATGAAGAGCCCAGCCGGCTTGAGGCGAAATATAAGTTCAATGGAACTATAAGTTTGCGCTTACAGTGGCTTTCTATATTAAGGAAAACACGACATTATTTATGGTTTATAACTTAACACCGATGAATATTCAAATTCGTTGGCAATTGAGTTCACCCCATGGCAAGAGTGGCTGGGAATGCCTGTCGATACCAACTCATTGCAAAATTTCACTGAGCTTGAAATTATTGCGTATTGTCTTAAAGAAATGACTTATGCAGGGTTTGAGCAGGAAGAAATTCAAGCTGAAATAGACAGAATAAAAAAAATGGCCGACGACTATAAGAATATGACCCCTGAAGAAAAGGAGCAGAACACATACACATGGGAGGAAACGAGCATGGCAAAATCTACCACAAAAGGACATGAATAACTCTGGCGAGTTCCACACGGGCCAGAAAGAGGTTCAATGTTCAAGACTCGAATCCAAAAGAATAACAGTAACTTAATAGCAATTTATACGTGTGAATTGCAAGACAAATTGAAAAAGTTGGATGATGATGATAAGTTTGGTAGAGATTAAATCGTAAAAAGAGGAATATGGACAAACTCAGCATAAAAGACGAACTAACAGATTTCTTGCTTTACACATCGCCCAATGGTGATGTAAAAGTGGAAGTAGTACTGAATAAAGAAACCGTTTGGCTAACTCAAAAAGCAATTGCCCAATTGTTTGGGGTCAATGTCCCTGCCATAAGCAAACATTTAGAAAATATTTACCAAAGCGGAGAATTAACCAAGGAGGCAACTATTTCCATTTTGGAAACAGTTCAAACCGAAGGCCGTCGTGAGGTAAAGCGAAACGTTGAATATTACAACCTCGATGCCATAATTTCGGTAGGCTATCGGGTAAATTCGGCACAAGCAACACGGTTTCGGATTTGGGCAACCAACACGCTGAAAGAATACATCATAAAAGGCTTTATTATCGACGACGACCGCCTGAAAAACGGCAGGTATTTTGGCAAAGATTATTTTCGTGAGTTGTTGGAACGGGTGCGTTCCATACGTGCAAGCGAACGCCGAATTTATCAGCAGATAACCGACATTTTTGCCGAATGCAGCATCGACTACGACCCAAAATCGGAAACCACCAAAGATTTCTATGCCTCGGTTCAAAATAAATTCCATTTTGCCATAAACGGGCAAACGGCTGACGAAACAATCTATAAAACCGCCGATGCCGAAAAAGAGTTCATGGGGTTAAGCACATGGAAAAACGCCCCCGAAGGAAGAGTTTTAAAATCGGATACAACCGTAGCAAAAAACTACCTGAGCGAACAGGAAATTAAAAGTTTAGAACGCACCATTGGCGCTTTTTTCGATTACATTGAACGGATTATTGAAACTCGAAACACATTTACAATGGAGCAATTTGCACTGAGCGTGAATAAATTTCTTGAATTCAATGAATACAAAGTTTTGGAAGGCAAAGGAACGATATCGGCAAAACAAGCCGAAGAAAAAGCGTTTGCTGAATACGACAAATTCAACAAAACACAAAAAATTGAATCCGATTTTGACAAAGCGGTTAAAGCATTGACGAGAAAAAATGATTAATTGTTAATGGTAAATGATTAATGCGATGAAGGAGAATATTGTAAAAACAAAAAGTTTTGCTTTTGCTGTAAGAGTTGTTAAGCTCTATCAATTTTTGAGTGAGCAAAAAAAGGAATTTGTTTTATCCAAACAATTATTGCGAAGCGGTACAAGTGTTGGAGCAATGGTTCGGGAAGCAGAACACGCTGAAACCAAAAACGATTTTAAGCACAAAATGGGTATCGCCCAAAAAGAAATTAACGAATCAATCTATTGGCTCGAACTTTTAAAAGAAACCGGATTCTTAACAAACGAACAATTTGAAAGTATAAACAGCGATGCCGTTGAAATCATCAAGTTGATAACGGTTATCATTAAATCAACAAAAGCAAACCTTAATAATTGTTAATGGTTAATGATTAATTATCAATGAAAAATGAAAAATGAAAAGAAACCAAAACCCACATTCACCATTAACCACTAACCATTAACCACTAACCATTAACCACTAACCATTAACCACTAACCATTAACAATTAACCATTAACCACTAACCATTAACCATTAACCATTAACCATTAACCATTAACCATTAACCATTAACAATTAACCATTAACAATTAACCATTAACAATTAACCATTATATGCGTTTTACCGAA
>CAZRXT010000113.1:3125-7184 GCA_964604035.1 uncultured Prolixibacteraceae bacterium
ATTAACCATTATATGCGTTTTACCGAAGAAAAATTAGAAAGGGCTTTTGTCGAACTGTTGGGAAACGAAAACTATCCTCATTTCCACGGTGCATCCATTGCACGGGCAGCCGACGAGGTGTTGATTGAAGCTGATTTACAAAACTATTTGCTTACCAAATACAAAAGCAAGCAGTTAACCGTTACCGAAGCAAAAACAATTATACTTCAACTTAAATCGCTGCCGTCATCCGACCTTTACGAGAGCAACAAAACCATTCTTCGGTGGCTGAGCGACGGGTTTATCCTGAAACGTGAAGACCGAAATCAAAAGGACATCCACATCGAGTTAATCGACTACAACGGATTAGAAGCACAGTTTACCAGTCCCAATTTGGATGCCATTGTAGCCGAACCTGTAGTGGCGTATCATAATACGCCAAATCCCGATACAAACATTTACAAATTCGTCAATCAGTTGGAAATTGTTGGCAACGAAAAGCGAATCCCCGATGGCGTTATTTACATCAATGGTTTACCGTTGGTAGTGTTCGAGTTTAAAAGTGCCATTCGCGAAGAAGCAACCATTTTCGATGCCTTTAACCAACTCACCGTTCGTTACCGCAGAGATATTCCCGAGTTGTTTAAATACAATGCCTTTTGCGTTATCTCCGATGGCGTGAACAACAAAGCAGGTTCCTTCTTTGCCCCTTATGAGTTTTTCTATGGCTGGCGCAGAGTGGCCGGATTAGCGAAGGAAGTTGATGGAATAGATTCTATGTTTACGCTGGTTCAAGGCATGTTGCATCAAAACCGATTGCGCGATATTATCCGCAACTTCATTTACTTCCCCGATAGTTCAAAGAAAAACGTAAAAATAGTTTGCCGCTATCCGCAATATTATGCAGCCAAACGACTTTTCGATAACATCAAATTAGCCCAGAGGCCACAAGGCAATGGCAAAGGCGGCACTTACTTTGGCGCGACAGGTTGTGGCAAAAGTTTTACCATGCTCTACCTTACACGGTTGTTAATGAAGAGTGAATACTTCGAAAGTCCGACCATCATTTTAATAACCGACCGCAACGATTTGGACACACAGCTTTCTGAAACTTTTGTGCCGGCAAAGAAATTTATTGGCGACAATACCATTGTAAGTGTTGAGAGCCGCGCCAATTTAAGAGAGTTGATACAAGGCCGACAAAGCGGTGGCGTGTTCTTAACCACCATTCATAAGTTTACCGAAGACACCGAACTGCTCACCAACCGCAGCAATGTAATTTGCATTTCCGACGAAGCGCACCGAAGTCAGGTAAACCTCGATCAAAAAATAAAAATTACCGAGAAAGGGGTTACTAAAACCTTTGGCTTCGCAAAATACCTGCACGATTCCTTGCCCAATGCCACTTTTGTAGGTTTTACGGGCACACCCATCGATGCTACGTTAGATGTTTTCGGTAAAGTGATCGATGCCTATACCATGACAGAATCGGTGAAAGATGAAATCACCGTTCGTATTGTGTATGAAGGACGGGCTGCCAAGGTTGCTTTGAAAAACGGTGAATTGGAGAAAATAGAAAAATACTACGAAGAAGCGGCAGAAGCGGGTGCCAACGAATATCAAATAGAAAAAAGCAAGGAAACAACGGCTACCATGAATTCTATTCTTGGCGACCCCGACCGCTTGCAAGCCTTAGCCGAAGATTTTGTAAAGCATTACGAAAACCGTGTTTCCGAAGGTGCCACCGTTATAGGAAAAGCCATGTTTGTATGCAGTACACGCGAAATTGCTTACGAATTTTATAAAAATGTAATTGCGCTTCTTGGACAAAGGATCTCCCTGGGAACACGGAGCTCCAGCTCCGTAATAAGCTCTCTGGGAACCCAAAGCTCCAGCTCCGTAATAAATTATGCATCTTCCTTCACACATAATTTTGGAACTCCTGAAGAATGGCACACTAGAAATCTTCCCCATCGGAACAAAGAGGGTTTAATTCAATTTATAACGTTTCGGTTAGCCGATAGCTTGCCGCAAAATATTTTGAATGAAATAGAAAATAAACTAAAAGTTGTTCCTGACACAGAAAAAGAGCATGAGAAACGGAAGCAATATGAGAAATGGTTAGATAAGGGAATGGGCTGTTGTGCTTTATCAAATCCAGATATGGCCCAAGTTGTACAAGATGCCTTAAAATATCACGATGGTGTAAAATACAATTTATTGGCTTGGAGTATTATGCCCAACCATGTACATGTATTAATAAAAACAAAATCTGACTTGAGTAAAATTATCCAATCATGGAAATCGTTTAC
This sequence comes from uncultured Prolixibacteraceae bacterium, assembly GCA_964604035.1. Taxonomy (GTDB): domain Bacteria; phylum Bacteroidota; class Bacteroidia; order Bacteroidales; family Prolixibacteraceae; genus CAYMTR01. The sequence goes on from CAZRXT010000113.1 coordinate 5,417, forward strand.
GGGGAAATGGGCACTACAAAATAATTTCAAATATAAGCTTGGTATCGCTAAAGAGGCAAAAGAATTTTGGATGCCTGAATACTGGGATAGGTTTATCAGAGATGAACAACATTTTAACAACACAATAAAATATATTCTTGAAAATCCGGAAAAAGCTAATTTACCCAAAGATCATATTGCTTATTTATATAGAGGAATACTGCTTGATAAAATGGCGAAGCAGGAGCTTCACCCATCCCAGATTAAATTAATTGCCACCAGAGGGCAGGACGACCCGAAGGAACTTTACGATTTGTTAGGAACAAAAGATTATCGCAAGGAATTAGACCGTCAGTTCAAAAACGAAAAGTCGAATTTCAAAATTGCCATTGTAGTCGATATGTGGCTTACAGGTTTCGATGTTCCATTTTTAGACACCATGTACATCGACAAACCAATTCAGCAGCACAATTTAATTCAAACCATTTCGAGGGTTAACCGAAAGTTCAAAGGAAAGAACAAAGGGTTGGTAGTCGATTACATTGGCATCAAAAAGCAGATGAACCTTGCATTGGCAAAATACAACAAAGGCGACAAAGATAATTTTGAAGACATTGCCGAATCGTTGATTATTGTCCGAAACCACATAGACCTTCTGGCTAAGATATTTCACAAGTTCGACAGCTCAAAATATTTCGGTACGGGCGAAAAATCTTTCGTCCCATCCCCTATTCAGCAATTAAACACGTTGAATCTTGCAGCAGAATTTGCTCAGCAAACTAAGGAGATTGAAACCCGTTTTATGGGTTTGGTAAAAAGGTTGAAAGCAGCTTACGACATTTGCGCGGGCAGCGAACATTTAACGCAACATGAAAAGGATTTAACCCATTTCTACTTGGCGGTTCGTTCCATTGTATTCAAACTCACCAAAGGCAACGCACCCGACACCGCTCAAATGAATGCCCGCGTTCGTGAAATGATAAAAGATGCACTGGAAAGCGATGGGGTTCAGGAAATTTTCAAATTAGGTGATGAAAGTGAAACCGAACAAGATCTTTTTGATGAAGATTATCTGGCTAAAATCGATAAAATAAAGCTACCGAATACAAAAATAAAACTACTACAACAGCTATTGGCCAAAGTAATAGCCGAAATAAAGAAAGTCAACAAAGTGAAAGGGGTTGACTTTTCGAGAAAGATGCAAGTATTGGTTGAACGCTACAATCAGCGCGACGAAAGCGATATACTGCGCAGCGAAGTTTACGAGGAAATGGCTGAACAACTCACCAACCTGATTTGGGAAGTACATAAAGAATTTTCGGCTGGCGATGCTTTAGGAATCGACTTTGAGGAAAAAGCATTTTACGACATTCTCCAAGACCTGTGCATTAAATATGACTTTAGCTATCCCGAAGACCGTTTGATTGAATTGGCAAAAGCAGTTAAAGATTTGGTCGATGGTCAGGCAAAATTTCCCGATTGGAACAAGCGCGACGACATTAAATCAGCTTTGAAAGTAGGTTTGATATTGCTGTTAGACGAATTCGGTTATCCACCTGTTGAGCGAGACGAAGTGTATGTTGAAATTTTTGAACAAGCAGAAAACTTTAAGAAGAATCAAAACTATTAACAAAATTTTAATCCCTGCTCCCGCTCGGCCAATGTCGTTAAGTTAAGGCCAAAGGCCATAAAGCATCAGCACAGGGCATCGCCCTGTGTAAAGGAATAAGACAACACAAAAAGCCCTGAAAGGGCGAAAGACTCGTTAACTTAACGGCATTGCCCGCAC
>CAZRXT010000114.1:0-4708 GCA_964604035.1 uncultured Prolixibacteraceae bacterium
TTTTGAACGATAATGTTTTATCTGGAAGTCAAATGCTGACAATAAGATTTACTTCCGGAAACGGACAAAAAGTGAAACAACTCGTCACAAAAGAACTTGAATCGATTATGCCCAACGAGCCTTTTGAGCTTAATTATTTCAGCAATATTCTTTATTCCGAAAATGCACTTAAACTATTAAAAGCTTTTGAGAAATTATTCTTGATTTTTGCGATTGTTTCGCTCATTGTTTCATCCATAGGACTATTTGGACTGATGCTTTTCACCATTAAACGGCGAACCAAAGAAATCGGCATCCGCAAGGTTTTGGGTAGTTCGGTAGCTACTATTTACAGTCAACTATCGTCCGAAATATTCGTTCTACTGGGTGGTGCAGCCATAATAGCATGCCCGGCAGCATTTTTCATATACAAAATAATGCCAGGAACTTACAAAGAACCAATTTCAATTATGGTTTTCGTTGTTGGCATAGTGGTTATTGCAGCAATTGCACAATTAACCATTAGTTACCATGTGCTGAAAGTTGCTGTGAGTAATCCGGTAAAAGCATTGAGGTATGAATAAAAATATCAGAATCATTATTTACAGGATGTAAGGATTGACCTGATTTTATGAATACTAACTATGAAGAAAAGAATTAAGCTAAAGAAAACGGTTTTTAAGTATACCTTAAACAATCAACTAAATAGTGCCTTGCAACAACAAAAGAATTCATTGCAACAACTTATTAATGCTTTGCATCAATTTAAATGGTCTTTGCAACAATTTATCAATGCTTTGCATCAACTTAAACAGCCTTTGCAACAACTTTTTTATTCTTTGCATAAACTATTTATGTCTTATTATCATCATCTAAATGTCTTAAAGCAATATTTCACTTCTTTATATCAACGTAAACTTTGGTTTTATCAATATTTTATTTGGTATTACCAAACATTATCTGCTTAAAACAAATCAAATATGATGCTATCTAATTTAATTATCCATTGGAATGAAGTTGAAACTAAATAAGCAAACACACATATAATGAATCTAATCAACTTTAAATCGACCTTCAACCATCTGAAGAAAAACAAATTTCATTCATTGCTGAATGTTTTTGGATTGGCAGTGGGGTTACTCTTTTTCTTCCATATTGTGCTCTACATTGGTTACGAAAAAGGGTACGATACCTTTTTTACCTCGCACGAACGTATTTACAGGGTGAATTACGATATCACCCAGAACGGTGAACAGGTGCTCCATTCTACCAAAACACCCCGTGGCCTTTTCAGAACGTTGCAAGATGAAGTTCCTGAAATTGAACACACTGGCATTGGCTACATCGAAAAGGTACTGGTGCGTTATGGCGACAGGTATTACAGCGATCAACCCGATTTGTGGGTCGAAGGCGATTTTGCCGAGGTGTTCGGGTTGGAAATGATCAGGGGAAAGGCAACACTAAATGAAGCGTATACGTGTGTGATTTCAGAATCGAAAGCCAAAGAGATTTTTGGGAACGAAGATCCCTTAGGCAAAGTTTTTTTGGTGAATGAAGGAATGCGCCACGAAATTACGGGCATATTTAAAGATCTTCCTTCTAATTCACACATTCATTTCGACTATTTTATGCCCATTCGCACTTGGGTTATGATGGGTTTTTTATCCGACAGAGATGGTTTTAGAGGCGATGGTTGGTGGACTTATATCAAAATAAAAGAGGGCTTTACAGCTAAACAGGTGGAGAAATCGCTCGAAACGGTTGCGCAAAAATACCTGACCCACCTTCCACCGCAAAACCGTAAAGGGATTTTCAGCTTGCAACCACTTTCTAAACTGCATTACAGCTCCCAGCGCGACGGTGAGCTTGGCGTAAGTACCCGCGAAAAAACCATTGATGCACTGATGTTGATCGCCGCACTTATTTTGGTGGTGGTGTGGATGAACTATGTAAATCTTTCAACAGCCCTTTCGCGCAAACGATTAAATGTTTTTGCCACCTATCGGAAATTGGGAGCTGGAAAAAAGTCACTTATTGGTATGGCATTTACTGAAAGTGTAATGATCAATTTAGCGGCAATTGCTCTGGCGGTATTGCTGTTTTTTGTTACTCGTCAGCCTTTTAGTCAATTAATAGGTGTACCTATCGAAAGTGGCGAAATTAATTATTGGGCCATCTTTTTACTCATTACTTCACTCATTGCAGCTGGCATAGTGGTTACGGCCCTCATCAGTTCAATACCTATGCTAAAAGTAAACCCTGCACTTCAACAACAACGGAAAGTGATGAAAAACAGTGGTTCGCAGTGGTTGGTGAGTGTGCAGTTTTTTACCTCAACATTCCTGGTTATCTGTTCATTAATAGTCGCTAAACAGATACAATTTATGCAGAAAGCCGAATTGGGGGTCGACCTTGAACAGGTGATGGTCATTAACGGTGCGGCTTCTACCCACAGTGATCCACAACGCAGGGAGCATTTTATCCAGTTTCGCGACGAAGCCGTAAAATTGGCCAACGTGGTGAGTGGAACTGCAAGTATGAATGTGCCCGGGCAAGCGGTGCGTTTCAGGAACAGTAATCTTTCCCGCCCCGATCAGCAAAGTGTGCTCAAACGCGAAGTTCCGGTGGGTCAAATCGACGATGGTTTCATCGAAACATACAGTTTGAAACTACTCGCAGGCAGGAATTTCAAACAACCTTTTCGATTGGATTCGGCCAACACAATCATTAGCGAATCGGCGGCTAAACTGCTCGACTTCAATTCGCCCGATGAAGCAATTAACCGTCAGCTAAGGATGGGCGACCAGTTGCTTACGATTATAGGCGTGGTCAACGATTTTCACCATGAGGGCTTGAAAAAACCTGCCGAACCCATCATCTTTACCCATTCACATCCTTATGAATTTGGTTTTTACTCCTTCAAAATACAGGGCGATGCCCATCAGGTTCTTTCGCAACTGAAACCAATATGGGACAAGCATTACCCCAACGACCCGATGGATTATTTCTTTAGCAACGAGTATTTCAACCAACAATACAACGATGAAAAACGACTGAGCAAAATACTTACAGCCTTTACCTTTTTTGCCATTATTGTTGCTTCGCTTGGCTTGTTTGGTTTGGTAAGCTTCTTTGCACAACAACGAACCAAGGAAATTGGCGTTCGCAAAGTGAACGGCGCCACTGTCGTCGACATCATCCTGATGATATTTAAATTTTTCATGAATTGGGAAATTGCAGCTTTTCTGCTGGCCTGTCCATTGGCTTGGTTTGCCATGACGAGATGGTTGCAAGGGTTTGCCTACCAAACTGCAATCGATTGGTGGATTTTCGTGCTAACAGGAGTTATAGCCATGCTGATTTCCATTTTGTCGGTAGTAACCCAATGTTACAAAGCGGCAACAAGAAATCCTGTTGAGTCACTCAGGTATGAGTGACGAAATCAAGCCAAAGGCAGGATAGAGTCACTCAGATATGAGTGACGAAATCAAGCCAAAGGCAGGATGGAGTCACTGAGGTATGAGTAAAAATGTCTGAACTATGATTTTTGTGATTAAATGATTACCATGATTTGGAAAAAAGACAATCAAAGTCCATCACAGAAATCATAAAAATCAGTGTTCAGACAATGAGGTTGGCTATCAATTCCCTTACAAAACTATTTGCGAGGGAAATATGGTATTCATTCCATTTTCAATTTTCGTAATTCAGTTGCAATACGTCTATAGTCTTATTTGCTTTGGTCTTGATTCTTGCGTCTTGATACTGAATAGTTACCATTTTTCAATTATCAATAAATCTAACTCCCGTCAGTTGTTCCGAGACCGCCCAAAGTCTCTTTGCATCATCGATATTCATTGCAGCTTTTGTTGGCGAAACTAAGACCGGAAAGCCAAACAGTTCGCCAATGCCGTTAGGACCAAAATAGTCGCCCCCCTTTACATTTGCATCGACCGAAGCTCTTATTTGCGGCAAAGCACCTTTTGCAGCAGACTGCATGATTCCACGAGCAATTTTTGAAACTATCTCCATCAATTTGGTGGTTTCAAAATGGTTCGCCAAGCGTGTGTTCGAACCTCCGGGGTGAGCTGCTGCGGCAATGCAGTCAATATTGTTTGCTTCGAAGAAACGTTGCAGTTCATAAGTAAACAGCAAGTTTGCCAGTTTTGATTGTCCGTAGGCTCGCATAGACTTGAATTTGCGCCCTTTTTCAAACATCAGGTCGTCGAAATCCATTTTGCCACCTTTATGCGCCAAGCTACTCACGTTCACGACACGTGAATGGGGCGTAACTTTCAGTAATGGAAGCAAATGACCCGTAAGTGCAAAATGGCCCAAATGGTTGGTCCCCAATTGCGCTTCAAAGCCATCGTCCGTTTTAACATCTGGCGTTGCCATTATTCCAGCGTTATTCAGCAGCACATTAAGTTGATTGTTTTGTTGTTTGAATTGTTCTGCAAAAGTTTTCACCGAAATCAAATTAGCCAAATCGAGCTGCATTACATGAATTTCACCAGAAATGTTTTCTTTCAAGATTTCCCTTTTTGCTTTTTCCCCTTTCTCCAAGTTCCTACAAGCCAGAACCACTTTTGCCCCTTTCTGTGCAAACGCTTTTACCGACTCGTAACCCAATCCGCTGTTGCCGCCTGTTACTATAATTGTTTTCCCTTGTAGATCAGGAATATTGTTGAAAGTCCAATTGTTTTTAGCCATAATTATATCGTTAAAA
>CAZRXT010000114.1:4808-7133 GCA_964604035.1 uncultured Prolixibacteraceae bacterium
ATCAAATGGTTTTGTATTTTTGCAAACAACAAAATGCTTTACACTTACTATGATACTAGAAAAAGATATAATACAAGTAGTTGGTCAGCAAAAAGAACGATTGATGACCATATCGACAGGACAAACCCGTGAGTCCGAAATAAACATGAAAAGCGTCTCGTCACATGCATTGATTATAACTGGAATCAGACGCTGTGGAAAAAGTACGCTCATGCACCAAATGATCAAACAAACTGCGGATGATAGATCGTTGTATGTCAATTTTGAATCTCCGCTGCTGTATAATTTTTCGATGTACGATTTTTTACGCTTGGATAATATTATTAAGGAGCTGGGGGCGGAATGGTTGTTTTTCGATGAAATACAAATGATAGAAAAATGGGAATTGTATGTCCGCCAGAAGCTCGACGAAGGCTATAAAGTAGTAGTTACAGGCTCAAACGCATCGCTTTTAAGTAGCGAACTGGGCACAAAACTAACAGGCAGGCATATATCACAAGAGCTATTCCCCTTCTCGTACAAAGAATTTATCACATTTAAGTCGTTGGAAAATAACACGGAATCAGTTCGTGAATATTTACAAAAAGGTGGATTTCCAGAGTACTTAAAAACCGATGATTTGTTTCAACTAACCACCTTGTTTGATGACATCTTAATTAGGGATATAGTGGCCCGTTTTGGAATTAAGGAGATAAAAAGCCTGCAAAATTTAGCATCTTACTTGGTGGCAAATATTGGGAATAGGTTTTCGGCTTCGAAACTGAGGCAGCCTTTATCTATTTCAGCAACAAGCACCATTGCTAATTGGCTTAATTATATGGAAAATAGCTACTTGTTTTCGTTTGTACCGATGCATAGTCATTCAATGAAAACAATGCTTGTGAACCCCAGAAAGGTTTACTGCATCGATACAGGCTTGGTAGAATCGTTGTCGTTAAAGGGCAGCGAAGATTTGGGACATAAGTTTGAAAACTTAATATTCAATCACTTAAGAAGAATAAATAAGGAAATATTCTACTTCGACAATAAAAGTGGGGGCGAGTGCGACTTTGTTGTAATGAACCATGGAAAAGCCAAGCAACTTGTTCAGGTTTGTTACGAACTTACTCCCGACAACCTCGATCGTGAAATAAAAGGAGCTATGGAAGCTATGAAGTTTTTTGAATTAAAGAAAGCTACTTTGGTAACATTTTCAGATAAAGACGTGTTCGAAAAAGACGGTTGTACGATAGCAGTTCTGCCTGCACATGAGTTTTTATCTGAAAGCAATTAGTTTTGAAAGCTGTTATCTTGTAACGGGTTACGTACCAAACTCGGGAAGCGACCTTAAACGGCTTGATTATCGGCAAACATGGGATTCGACTATAATTGACCTAAATAATTCATCAAAAAACTATTAAGCGAGCACACCCGAATATTTTCCTTCATCAAAAAATCGTCGGACGAAGGTGTAATTACATAATTAACAGGCGATTTTAAATCTTCGAACGCCTGATAATTACCTTTCGAGAGTTGTGGCGAGTTGGAATATTTAACTTCGGCCGTAGCTACAACCGTTAATCCTCGGGCAAAAACCAAATCGACTTCGGCTCCGTGATGGGTACGGTAAAAATAAAGGTCAATCTCGTCGGGTTTCACTGCCATCACCTGATTGAACACGAACGATTTCCACGAACTGCCGATAATTGGGTTCCCCGAAAGCGAAACAAAGTCATTCACCCCCAACAAATGGTGCAAAATCCCGGTGTCGGTTAAGAAAACCTTAGGCGTTTTAACCAAGCGCTTCGAGATGTTCCAATGAAACGGATGCAGGCTTTTCAGCAAAAAAGCATCTTCCAAAAAATCGATATACCGTTTGGCCGTAGGCGTGGTAATTCCCAGCGAGTTGCCAATAGTTGTAGCGTTCAGCAACTGACCGTTCAGGTGCGCCATCATGGTCCACAGGTTGCGGATCACCTTGGGCGAAGCGCTTAATCCCAATTGCAGCAAATCGCGGTTCAGGTAGGTACTAATAAAGTTTTCCATCCAGCGACGTGTGAGGTTCGGCTTTTCGGTAAAAAGCATGTTGGGAAAACCACCTTTCACCCACAAATCGTTTTGCGAAATGGAATCCGGAATTTCGGTAAGGCCAATGGGAAAAAGCTGGTGATAGGCAATGCGCCCAGCCAACGATTCCGACGAGTCGCGGATCAATTCAGGCGAAGCCGAACCCAGCAACAGAAAGCGGGAGGGCACACGATGCTGATCGACCAAGCCACGAATGAGCGGATACAGTTCCTTTTTGAGCTGCACTTCGTCGATCACCACCAAATAATCGGCATGTTG
>CAZRXT010000115.1:0-7111 GCA_964604035.1 uncultured Prolixibacteraceae bacterium
TTTTGCATTGAATATTACTATTTACAAGCGGTCTGAACTCAAAAATAAAGTCGAAATCAGGTTAATGGGCTCTCAATTGCAGCCAATTATCTGGAATTTAATTCTAATTAAATGGATAAATATCGAAAGGTGTTTATCCATTTATTATTTTCGCCGGAATAAAACTTGAAACATGTTTAGAAAAATACAACTCGCTTTTGTGCTGATTTTTGTATCATCACTCCTCTCGGCCAACGTACCAACACTAACTAACGAATCGAAAGTTGTTCTTTTCACTTGTGGCATGGGCAACGAACTTTATTCGGGTTTCGGGCATAGTGCCCTTTGGGTCAGTGATCCGGCTCAAGGTATCGATAGGCTTTACAACTACGGCACATTCGATTTCTTCACCGAAAATTTCTACGTAAAATTCACCCGCGGAAAGCTCGAATACATGCTTTCGGTAACAAAATCGCAACGGTTTCTGAAAGAATATATTGAAGAGAAAAGATCGGCGGTTGGCCAGAACCTCGAACTGACTTTAGCCGAAAAACAGAAGATGTTCGAAATGCTGGAAACCAATTATCTGCCCGAGAACCGTTTCTACAAATACGATTTCTTTTACGATAACTGTTCAACCCGGATCAGGGATATTCTAAGCAACTCTGTTGATGGTGATATTCGATTAAACACACAAGATCAGCAAACCTCTTTTCGGAAAATGCTTTTCCCATATCTGAAACATACCCCGTGGACAAAATTTGGCATCAACATGATACTCGGATTAGCGTCGGACAAGCAAGCAAGAACTTGGGATTACATGTTCTTGCCCGAACACATGCACGATGCTTTCGGAAATGCAACGATAGAGAAGAATGGAGAAGTGAGAAAACTGGTTCAAACCGAAACCCAATATCTCAAAAGCGGCATCGACTTCAAAAACAATGTTTGGGACGACCCAATTGTAATTTTTAGCCTCATCCTGCTGGTTGTTGCCCTTTTGTCGTTCGTCGAATTTAGAACCAAAAAATACTTTAAATGGCTCGACCTATCGCTGTTCATCATTTCGGTAACAGCTGGGTTATTCCTGTTTTTCATGTGGGTTGGAACCGACCATTCGGCAACCAAATACAACATGAACATTCTTTGGCTTTTTCCGGCTCAAGCTGCTTTCTTGATTGCCCTTTTCTTCAAAAATAGTTGCCAGATTAAAACGATACGAATTGCCTTTTTTTATCAGTTAACGGTTTCATTTGCAATGTTCGTATGGCCACAAGAGGCTGAAATATCGTTCATGATCATATCATTGATTTACGCATTACGACTGTTCTTGTTCTATAAGAGGAAATGATATTTAAATCAGTAGAAAAACCTTCATATATTAAAGATAAAAGCCACCGGGAAAGTGGCTTTTGATTTTCTTAATCGACTATAAAAAACTATAATGCAGGGAACACTATAGAGGAGGTTAAAATAAGTTGCTTTTGTACAAAGCGATTTAAATTTTTTGTTTATCTGTTTTTACAACAATCTCACTGTCATTTACCTGCTCGTAATTAAGATCGAGCGAAGTACAAATAATTTCAATTACTTCCTGCAAATTGGTCGTATGGAACGAACCTGTAAACTTCTTGTTCTGTGGCACACTGGTTGAAATTGAGACCCCAAAATGTTGTTCAATAACTGGCCAAACTTCGCTTACATTAACATTCATAAACGTATGATGGAAAACTTTAATCTCTTTTGAATTGGTTGCGGGGTTTTCAAGTTTTGTTACCTGAATTGAGTTTCCTTCGCCTACAAATCTATTTCCTGCAAGTAACAATCGTTTTGATTTATTGTATTTTACAGCAACTTTACCTTCATAACATGAAACGATGAACCCATTTTTCGATTCTGAAACTCTAAATTTTGTTCCAAGTACATTAACCTCACCATTTTCAGATTTAACAGTGAACTTGCTTCCTTTTTCAACTTCGAAATAAGCCTCGCCCAACATATCAACGTTACGAGAAAAAAACAATTTTGAAAATTTGATTTGTGAATTCTCTTCTAAAGTCACCTTTGAATGGTCTGGCAGGTAAAAAACATTGCTTTGTCCTTGCAATCCACGGTATGTTTCAAAAGAAAAAGCGAAGTACCAAATAAAGAGGAGTAAACATGCGGCAGAGGCAAAAGAGGCAATTGAAACGTAAAGTGTTCTAACCTTATTTTTAACAGGTCGAATGATGTACGATTCATCAATCTCCTTCAATAAAGAGTTCAGGACATCAGATTTGCTTTTAACGGCAGGAACCTTAAAATACCGAATTGAATTATTGATCTTATCGTCAGATAAAAAATCTTTGTGTCGATCTTGCTGTTTTATAGAATCTGAATGCCTGAACATATCTTTAGTAATTTGCACGAACATAGTACAAGCCTTAATATTAAAACCCTACTTTTTTTAAAGAAAAAATAAATGTAGAAATGCTAATATTAACAACTAGCTGACATTAAGATTATTCGTAGCGGAAATTTATAAAGAAAGATGGAGCAAAAGAGATTCCTTCGATGTTAGAGCGAACAGAAAGGTCGGCCGTTTTCTCAAAAATACGATAGTTTTCAAACGCAATTTCGTTCTTCGTATCGAGCAAATTCAGGAAAACAATTCCAGCCTCAGCCTTAATATTCTTAATCTGAAACTGCTTTACAACCGAAATGTCTAACTGAGAAAATGCACGTAACCTGCCAAAATCAAACTTCTCGAGAGTCGATGTATTTCTGAAATATGGATTCCCCGATGAGTAATTCCAGCTAACCGACGCAATCCAGCCATCGTATCCGGCCATTTCTGATATCCTCAACCTATGGAGTTTATCTTTAAGCGAATTGAAAGAGTCATTGTTATTGCACCCTTCAATTGTCTCGGTTGAAGTAGAATAGGTGTAAGCAATTGAATGGCTAAAGAATCCATGTTTTAACTGCATCATTACATCGACTCCCTGATATTTACCATTACCGATGTAAGGATTATAGTTGATATTCTGAACTCCATTAGCTGAAGTTACACTTGGCAAGAATAATGTTTTCCCTTCCTGATCTCGTTGGAAAGCCTCAACACTGGCCAGAAAACCGCTGTGCTGGTATTTTGCACCCGCAACATGTTGTTCAGAGCTTAGGTATTCTCCTTTCTCCGACGAAAGATACCACATTGGCGAAGGGGTCATTTCCACACCAAACCGTTGTGTTTGATAAAGATGCTGCGTATAACTCCCGTAATTATAATAAAAACTCAGATCGTTTGTAGGCAGAAACTCTAGTCCAAGACGTGGCAACGGAATAATCTCGTTTACAGCAACATCGTAAATTCCTCTCATACCAAGCCTCATCTTAAACCAATCGAATGGCGAATAACTAACCTGATAATAAGCTTGGGCCAAATGCTTCTGAGTTACGCCCGATATAGAGTCGGCAGTTACAATTGGATCTTGATTCACTTGAATTTGGATGAACTGATAATTGAAATCCAGATAGTTATAATTGTACTCCAATCCAAACTGATGAAAGAACTTTCTCTTGCTTACTTCTGAATTCCATTTCACCCCAACATCATAAGCATCGTCGTTGGTGCGCTCATTCTGAGTGCTTTTACCTTTAAAACTACTGCCAGGGTATTTTCCGGCATCAACATAGCTATTCTGATTAAACTTAGTAAATGAGGCAATCAATGAGTTTGTCCAATATTTATTTGAAAGGAAATCCCATTGCAAACTGCTTCCAAAAGATTTCCAATCGGAACTGAAATTCATAAAATAATCAGCATCAGATTCCATAGAATAATTGCGAACTGAATTATCTGAACCGTTATAAATATTGATAGATATTTCGTTTACACTATCGGGCCTAATCAACAGATTTCCATTGAAATCGAAATATATTGCAGAAGGTTCATTAAGAAACCAGTTCCCTGCCCCATCAGATTTTAACTGTTGTGTTGCGGAGATATTCTTTGAATAGTAATTTGGCATGTAATCGGTAAGAGATTTCCGAATTGCTGCTGAAATAGAAACCATACTATCAACCGGAAGTCGGACAGAAACACCTAAGTCGAGCAAATTGACGCTAACCTGGGCAAATGAATTCTGGCTTGCATCGTTACCCAAAATCGAAATAAACCCAGAAGTTGAGTTGCTGTTATTTGCCCCAAAACCACCACGGTTTACTTGTAACTGATTAATATATTTAGAATTGACATTGCTGACATTACCAAACAAATGGCTCATATTATAAAGACGGATACCATCAATTTCGAGTTGAGTTTCAGATGGATCAGCTCCGCGTATAGAAAACCCGGAGTTATTTCCATTTTCGAATTCGAGCCCGGGTACAATTAGTGTTTGGGTTGCAATATCGTTGTTATCTTTTGGCGATGAATAACTAATAGCCTTGTTATCCAGAATTATAGTATTATCGTAATCAGAAATCTTTACAGTTCCAGTTTCTACCGAATGATGATAAGAGTCATCGAACATCACAAAACTTGGAGTCAACTGCAAAACGATTTCTTTCCCCTCAACAATTGTGATGGTCGTATCGAGAGCTTCGTACCCTGGATGGTTAACTTGAAACCTGACTGTGCCGGTACTGCTTAGTTCGGCAATGAAGTAACCAAAGAAATTGCTGGAGGTATGTTGTCGCCCCGAGAAGTTTAACCTACAGTATTTAATACGGTTACCCGTTGAAGCATCGGCAACATTACCCCAAATGGTGTACATTTTAGGTTCCAAAATAACAGGGGCAACATGCAATTCAGGGTCAAGAAGTCCCTCAATTTTCTCAATCGAATCTCTTTTAACAACCTGTTCGGGTTCAACAACTGGAGTTTGTTTAATCTCTTTAAAAAGCACCCAAGTTCCACCAATAGTTTTATAACCAAAAGGATACTTTTTACTCAACAGTTTCAGAAAATCGTCGACAGGTAGCTTATTTACATTAAAAGTTGCTTTTATTGAAGAGAGATAATCATCGTCGAAAGCGAACCTGATATCGTTAGCCGCGCCAATTTCGTTCAAAACGTTGTTCAACGGGCGATTGTCAGATTTGAATGTGATTAACTTTTGCGCATAACCACTCAAACTGAGGAACAACAAGAAAAAGAGAATAAAAGAAATATATTTTGAAAGCCTAATTTGCATTGATATAAATTGCTTTTTGATTTTCATCGATGGAATAATTGATTCCCATTGCTGTCGAAATTACTAATAATCCTTCTTCCAAATTGTTTAAATCAACTTTTCCCGAGAAATTTCTATTCAAACCTTTGGTATCGTAAACAATTTTGTATCCAAACCGATTTCCGATAAAGTCAATCAGCTCAGCAACATCAACTTTATTCCAAATAAAAATTCCTTCAATTCGATCGTTTATCTCAGATGTATTACAATCGTAAGGGCCAGTAATTTTACCATTAAAACACTTAACACCTTTGCCTTTAGTAAGTTTGAATAGTTGCCCGTCGAGAGTGACTTCCACTACCCCATCAACACAATCGACCTGAACACGGTCGTCGGAATAAGCCGATACATAGAAAGTTGTACCGAGAACCTTAACCGTACCACCCTGGAAATCAACTTCAAATTGGGTTCCTTTTTTTACTGAGAACATTGCGTCGCCGGTCAATTCTACATTCCTATTGCCCGATTCATTATTATAATTGTATTTGATCGATGAATTTGAATTCAATTTAACGCAACTGCTGTCGGGCAAGAAAACTGCCTTAACTTCAGTTGTTTCGTTAGAAACGTTAGAGCAGATAACTTCAGGAATAATCTCTGTCTCAGGTTTTAAAATATTAGTAAGGAAGAGAACAGCGATAACAGCAGCAGCAGCTACGGAGCCAATTGACCAATTCAACCAAACAATTTTCCGTTTAGTTGCATCAACTTTGGGCAACTCTATTTTTGTCTCTTCAATCGAATCTAATTTACTTTCAAGAAGTTGCCAAGCCTCGCTCTTTGATCTTTTAAACGGAACGTCATAATTCTCCGAAAACTGATCGATCATATCTTGCATATCTTTTCCCATCGTCAATACTGTTTACACTTTACGATCAATTTTCTCTCTTAGCAACCTCAACGCCTTGCTCATTTGCTTTTCAACAGATTTAACGCTAACACCAAAATGAGTCGCAATATCCTGATACTTCATATCATCAATTCTGTTGAGCAAGAAATAAGTCCGGCATAATTCAGGAAGGCTTGAAAGAGCATCCTGCAATTGCTTATCAAATTCTTTAGTTTCTAAAATGTATTCGGGCGATTCGTTTTCAGTATTATCTGTTTTTGTATTAACAAACTTAATATCTAGCGATTTACGTTTGTAGTTGTTAATGAAAAGGTTTTTCCCAATTCTAAAAAGGAATGGCTTAATTGTTTCATCATTAACATTTTCCCGGTTTTCCCACACCTTTATAAAAACATCTTGTGCAAGATCTTCCGATAAATCAATATCTCCAGACAAATAGTATATATAATTTCTAACACTTTCATAATAAGCATCAAAAATATCTTTAAACCATTCTTTTCCTTTAGCTGCCTCTATCATATTATTAAATGAGGGTTATTCGTTGGCTGAATAAATAGTTCACAAATCTACAAATTTTCAAATATCTATTTCAAGGCTCAAAATATTACGATTACTTTTTCCGTAGAAAAGGAAACAAGTTGATGTAACAATAAAATAGAATCTGAAATTCTATTCACCTTTTCAATGAACGAAAAAAGAATAGGAAAATTATACATTCAGAAGCTTAATCCTACACACAAGACAATCAAACACTTTAAAATAACAGAGAAGAGTATGAGAATTAATGTGATATAAAATTTGTCATTTTTACCCCCCTATATTCTACAAAAAATCCCCTCCCCTCAGCATTCGTTTAACTATTTTTGGCTAAATTTTAGAGATCATTAAATCTAATAACTAATCAATAATTTATGAGTTCAAATCTTACTTTTAAACTGAATCGACGAGACTGGTTTCGTTCTGGTTTAGTACTGATCATGCTCTTAATTTTCCAGTTATCAGTTTTCTCACAAGGACGACAAGTAACTGGAGTTGTAACCGACGAATCGGGAGAAACTCTTCCCGG
>CAZRXT010000116.1:0-7102 GCA_964604035.1 uncultured Prolixibacteraceae bacterium
GAACAATTTTCTTTCGGAATTTGATCCCATCAATCTTCATAAAGTAAGTTGAATAGCTTTTAGTTGGATCCATCTGGTTCAGCACAAAAAGACCGCCACATTGAGCCATAGCTTCAATTTGCATAACGCCCGGGAACACAGGTTCGTTGGGAAAGTGACCTGTAAAAATTGGCTCGTTAGCTGTAATGTTTTTAATCCCGATTATACTTTTTTCCCTGATTTCGATCACTTTATCGACCATCAGAAAAGGATAACGATGAGGTAGTAACTCCCTTATTTTCAATACGTCCATCAGAGGTTCTGCATCCAGATTGCAATAAGGAGCAGCAGAATCGGAGAACTGTTTATTCATCTCTTTCTGAAGCATTTTTGCAAAATGGTAATTTGCAGTATGCCCCGGACGGGTTGCTATAATTTTACCTTTTATCCGTTTCCCTACCAAAGTAAGATCGCCAATTATGTCGAGCAGTTTATGACGAGCAGGCTCGTTATTGAAATGGAGCTGAAGGTTATTCAGAATACCCTTAGTGCCGTTCAATTTAACATGTTCGTGATGGAACAAATCGGCAATACGGTCGAGCTCTTTTTGAGTAACATCGCGATCCATGATCACAATGGCATTATCTAAGTCGCCACCCTTAACAAGGTTGTTGTTCAACAAGAATTCAAGTTCATGAAGAAAAACAAACGTACGGCAGGGCGCAATTTCGCGGCGAAACTCTTTCAGCGAATTGAGTTTTGCAAACTGATTGCCAAGCACACTCGAGTTGAAAGATATCATCACATTAACACTAAACTCTTCATCGGGAAGAGCTATAAGTTCAATGTCGTGTTCGTGATCGGTATAAACTATTTTATCCCTAATCACAAAGTATTCTCGCTCAGCATCAAGCTCTTTGATGTTATCTTCGCCAATAGCTTCATAAATAATAAGAGAACTTCCGTCAAGAATCGGAGCCTCGAGAGCGTCAATTTCGATCAGCAGATTGTCAATTTCAAGAGCCGAAATAGCTGCTAAAGTGTGTTCAATTGTACCAACCCTAGCGCCATTGCGTTCAATTACAGTCCCCCTCGAAGTGTCAATCACATTCATAACATCGGCTTGCACCAATGGTTGATCAGGAAGATCAATACGCTTAAAAACTATTCCATGATTTTCAGGAGCAGGCATCATCTTCATGTTCACAACACAGCCCGTATGCAAGCCCTTCCCTGAAATTTTTACTTCATTGATAATGGTCGTTTGCTTTGCCACCATAGTTTACGTTAGTTAAAAACAAAAGTTTATTCAGTAGTTAGATTCTTTACCGCTTTATTCAGCCGGTTCAATTCGATCGACAATTCAGGAAGGTTTCTGAAAACTGCATAAACTCGTCTAAATCGAGATGCATCCATTGCCCACTCACCCATCATGATCTTTCCGTCGGGCACATTATTAGAAGCTCCGGTCTTGGCACCCATGGTTACATTGTTGCCAATTGAAATATGACCAGCAGCACCTGCCTGACCTCCAAACACACAATTTTTACCAATTGAAGACGAACCTGCAATTCCAACCTGAGCTGCCATTACAGTATTCTCGCCAACAACTACATTATGAGCAATCTGAATCAAATTGTCGAGCTTAACGCCCTTTTCAATTCGAGTAGAACCCATTGTTGCACAGTCGATTGTTGTGTTTGCCCCTATCTCCACATTATCTTCCAAAACAACATTGCCTATCTGATGAATTTTCTGATAAGTGCCATCGGGTTGCGGCGCAAAGCCAAAACCATCAGAGCCCAGAACAGCACCGGCATGAATGATGCAATTTTTTCCAATACGGGTTTCAGGGTAAATTTTAACTCCCGAATAAATAATTGTGTTATCGTCGATTGAACTTCCGTCGCCTACCCAAACGTGAGGATAAATCTTCACATTGTTTCCGATTTTCACATTATCGCCAAGGTATGCAAAAGCTCCAACGTAAATTTCTTCTCCTAATTGTGCCGAAGCCGAAATAAAATTTGGGTTTTCAATTCCACACTTTTTAGGCATAGATTGAACATATAGGTCAAGCAACTTAGAAATAGCCAGATAAGGGTCGTCAACAATAACTAAAGTAGCCTTAATTTCCTTTTCGGGAATGAAAGTCTTATTGACCAAAACGACCGAAGATTCAGTATCATAAATAAAATGAGCATATTTTGGATTTGCCAAAAAAGAAAGAGTTCCGGGTTTACCTTCCTCAATCTTCGACACAGAATTTATTTTAACTGTCGGATCACCAGATACTTCGCCACACAAAAATGCAGCTATTTCAAAAGCGGTAAATTCCATAGATTGAAAATATTTTGCTGCAAAATAAAGAAAAAAATCAGTTTATATCTAATTCCTTAGGGTAGCACAGAAAATGTTTGCGCACAGTTTTGGCCAATGCACCAAGATCCAAATCGGAAGCTTCGCTAAGCTCCTGAGTCTTTCCATTTTTGAGGAGAATTTGAATATTCTCCGAATCGGATACATAAGCACTGTTAGTGATAGTTCCAGTTACAACATAATAGTTAACATCCGATTCATCGATAGAAAAGTGAGTTCTTGCCTTGTCTTTATAGCTCTGGATTTTTTCGCTACCAAAATTAGAATCTGAGATTTTAATCTTATACAGTTTTCTATTAATTATTGATCTGGAAAGAAAGGAAAGAACAGGGTTGGAATGTTTACACCAAACTTTGAGTGAAGAAAGTACATCTGCATCATCAAGTAAAACAAAATTCTCGATCAATTCAGATCTCCTTTGCTGATTTTCTAAATCTTCAACACTGAAATTTTGCTTCATAAACCATTGTAACTGAGGTGGCCCCCACACATCTTCGCCTTTCATTGCCAGCTCTTTTGCCTTTTTCAAAGCACTAATAAGTTGATATTCCGCAGTAAGCACTGTTTTGTGTAAATATACCTGCCAATACATCATTCGTCTTGAAATCAGATATTCTTCAATTGAATAAATTGCTTTTTTATCGACCACAAGCACATCATTCTTCACATTGAGCATTTTAATAATCCTGTCGGATCCAATGTTCCCTTCAACAACACCGCTAAAAAAACTGTCGCGCCGCAAATAATCAAGCCTATCCATATCGAGCTGACTAGAAACTAACTGATGAAGGAATTTTCGGTGATATTCGCCCTTAAATATCTTAATAGCAAGATCGAGCCTATTACCGAATTGTTTATTAAGCTCTTCCATCAAAATGAGCGAAAAAGTTTCATGGTTTAAACCAGCCACCAAGGTAAATTCGAGGGCATGCGAAAATGGGCCATGGCCAATATCATGAAGCAAAATAGCACAAATTGCACCTTCTGATTCCTGTTCCGAAATTTCTACACCTTTTTGCCTGAGCACATCAATGGCTAGGCACATCAAATGCATTGCGCCCAAAGTATGTTCAAACCGGGTATGGTTTGCGCCAGGAAATACAAGCGATGACATGCCAAGCTGCCTAATTCTTCGAAGACGCTGAAAATAAGAATGTTCAATCAAATCAAACACAATCTCCGACTGAAAATTGATGAATCCGAAAACCGGATCGTTGATAATCTTTCTTTTATTTATTTTTGATTTAGCCATTAATTATCTCTTTTTGAATCGAAAACTAAAGTAATACACTTTAAAGAAAATCGCCGTCAGATCAACATATTTTTCAATATTTTGCGAATTAACTCCCATTAAACAAGCTCATACAATTTTATTCATTGATATTTAACTTACTGATTTTGTTGAAATCATTATAATTTGTATTTTTGCGCAGATTCTGTAAGTGAAATTATAGGGGACGGGTGTCCCCTATTTTATTATTTAAAATTTCATGATCAAACAAGAACAAATAAAAAAATTAGCATTAGAGGCTCTTTCCGACGAGTTCTTCATTGTAGGAATTACTGTTAGCTCAACCAACTCTATCGAAGTAACAATTGATGGAGATAAAGGTGTGACCATTCAAAAGTGCGTCGAAGTCAGCCGCCACATTGAACAAGAACTTGACAGGGAAAACGAAGACTTTGAACTTAGTGTTTATTCTGCCGGACTTGGTCGACCTTTTATTGTACATCGCCAGTACATAAAAAATATTGGGGCGAAAGTAGAAGTGGTGATGCCAAATGCAAAACCAATTTCAGGAATCATCAAAAGTGTTGACGAGGCAGGGTTCGACCTTGAAATTACAACACTCGAAAAAGAAGAGGGTTCAAAGAAAAAAGTTGAAGTGATTAGAATTCAGAGATTTACTTTTGACAGTAATCCTGAAGTGAAAAATATTATATCGTTCAAATAATTAATTAAGTATAAAGATGGATAACGTCAATCTAATCGATACGTTTGCTGAGTTTAAGGATCTTAAAAGCATCGACAGAGCAACAATGATGAGTGTGCTCGAAGATGTGTTCCGTAACCTGCTTCAGAAAAAATATGAAAGTGATGAGAACTTCGATATAATTATCAATATCGACAAGGGTGACTTTGAGATTTTTCATTATCGCACCGTTGTTGCCGACGAAGCATTTACCGATCCCAACAAAGAGATAACTCTTACCGAAGCTAAGAAAATCGACAAAGAATACGAAATAGGAGAAGAAGTTACAAACGAAGTAAAGCTTCTTGATTTTGGAAGAAGGGCAATTCTTAACCTTCGCCAAAACCTTGCCAGCCGTATCCTTGAATTGGAAAAAGACAGTATCTATACAAAATATAAAGATAAAGTAGGTGAAATTGTAACAGGTGAAGTTTACCAAATCTGGAAAAAAGAGATTCTGGTACTCGACGATGAAGGCAACGAACTAATTCTGCCTAAAACAGAACAAATTCCAACCGACTATTTCAGAAAAGGCGATAGCGTGCGTGCCGTAGTTTACAAAGTTGAACTTCGCAACAACAACCCGCTTATTATTCTTTCAAGAACACAACCAGCCTTCCTCGAACGGCTCTTTGAACTTGAAGTCCCTGAAATTTTCGACGGGCTTATTACAATTAAAAAGATTGTTCGTGTTCCGGGGCAAAGAGCTAAAGTTGCGGTTGAATCATACGACGAACGCATCGACCCAGTTGGAGCATGTGTAGGAATGAAAGGGTCACGTATACACGGAATTGTACGCGAACTCAAAAATGAGAATATCGATGTGATTAACTACACAACGAATGTTTCGCTCTACATTCAACGAGCTTTAAACCCTGCAAAAATTACAAGCATAAAATACAACGATAATACCAAAACTGCTGAAGTCTACCTTAAACCGGAAGAAGTTTCTTTAGCTATTGGTAAAGGTGGGTTGAACATCAAACTCGCAAGCCAACTGACAGGCTACGAAATAGATGTTTACCGTGAAATGGAAGCTGATGACGAAGATGTGAATTTGGATGAATTTTCAGATGAAATCGAAGATTGGGTAATTGATCAACTTAAGGCAATTGGCTGCGACACAGCCAAGAACATATTAAGCTTAACTCGCGAAGAGTTAATCAAACGTACTGACCTTGAGGAAGAAACCATCGACGATGTATTAAAAATCTTAAAATCCGAATTCGAATCGTGACGTCAAAACAATCTAAATTCAGTCAGTTTATAAAAATATTCGAAAGGTTTAATATGGTATCAGGCACAGGAACACAACGGCTTGGCAAAGTAGCCCGGGAATTTAATGTAGGAATTCAAACAATGGTTGAATTTCTTCACAAAAAGGGGCATGAAGTCGACTCGAATCCTAACGCAAAAATCGACGACGATGTCTATGTTCTTTTACAAAAAGAATATAGCAAAGACATTGATTTGAAGAAGGAGTCGGAAAAATTAAATTTAAGGACACATCGTCATCAAAAGAACGAAACTCTTACAATTGAAGATGTGAATAATGTTGAACCCGATTTATCGGACGACAAAGAGGATGAAGATGTACTAAGGATCACAGATCATAGCACAAAAAAAGCTTCGCCGATAATTAATCGAGAAAAAGAGGTGGAAGAAATCAGAACTTCTACCCCAAAAGCCGAGATCAAGATTCTGGGGAAAATTGATCTGGATAAAAAACCGGCACCAAAGGAAAAACCTATCGAAAGACCTGTTCAAAAACCAGTTGCTGAAGAAAAACCTTTTGTGAAAAAAGAAGCTGAGCCGGTTAAACCTGTTGAAACAAAAATGCCTGAACCTGTAAAAGTTAAGACAGAGAAACAACCTGAGCCTGTTAAACACGAGAAAAAGTTCGAACATAAGCCGATTGAGCAAAAACCAACTGAGAAAAAAGAGGTTAAACCTTCAATTCCTGAAGTTAAAAAGGAAGAAATTAAAGCCGATTTCGAGCCTGTGGTTGAAGAAATGATGACCAATGTGCCAAAAGCCGAAAGTGACATTAAAGTTATTGGGAAAATAGATTTAAATGCACTGAATCAACGTACTAGGCCAGCTAAAAAATCGAAGAAACAAAAAGACGATGAACGACGCGCCAGAGATGTTCAGAAAAGGCCTGAAAGACCAGAACAATCTTCTACGTCGAATAAAAATGAAATATCTCATCGCCCCGAAAGGCTAGGCGGCCCTACCGTAGTTGGTAAAATCAATCTTCCAGATGGTTCAACTAAACCGGGAGACGACGCAGCAAAAAAACGCAAAAGAAAGAGGATCCAAAAAGAACGTGTTGACATTAATTCAAATGCCAGTCAACCCGTTGCAGGAGAAAAGAAAGACTTTGTTAAAAAGCCTGCGACAACAACAAACACTGCAAATACTGCAAATAAGTTTCAAGCTCAAAGAAACAAGAAAAGACCTGTACACCAGGAAGTTTCGGAAGTTGATGTTTCAAAACAAGTAAAAGATACGTTAGCTCGTTTAACAAGCAAAACGAAATCGAAAGGTTCAAAATACCGTCGCGATAAGCGTGCCGCTTTCTCTGAAAAAATGGCTCACGACGAAGCAATGGCTCAGGAAGAACAGAACATTATCAAAATTACGGAGTTCGTTTCTGTAAACGAACTTGCAACGATGATGAATGTACCTC
The DNA here is from genome assembly GCA_964604035.1 of uncultured Prolixibacteraceae bacterium. Lineage (GTDB taxonomy): Bacteria > Bacteroidota > Bacteroidia > Bacteroidales > Prolixibacteraceae > CAYMTR01. The sequence continues at coordinate 7,024 of CAZRXT010000116.1, forward strand.
CTACCAAAGTTATTGCAAGCTGTATGTCACTTGGACTTTTTGTTTCAATCAACCAACGGCTCGATGCAGAAACAATGTC
>CAZRXT010000117.1:0-5448 GCA_964604035.1 uncultured Prolixibacteraceae bacterium
CCACATGTGGCCAACTTCAGAAGCCCATTCCCAAGGTTTGCTATTTCCCCACTCGCACATGCTGAAAAGAATTGGGCGACCAGTGGCAGCAAGTGCGTCTCGCATAAGCGTATAAGCACCTTTCGGATTAATATTGTCGGTGAAACACCAGTCGTACTTCAGATAATCGACCCCCCATTTGGCATATTGCATTGCATCCTGATATTCATGCCCAAGGCTTCCTGGGCGACCGCCACAGGTTTTTGTTCCGCAATCGGAATAAATGCCGAATTTCAGACCAAGAGAGTGAATATAGTCTGCTAAAGCCTTGATCCCTGAAGGGAACTTTACTGGGTCGCACTGAATAAATCCCAGGCTATCGCGTTGTCCATGCCAACAATCGTCGATTACGACATATTCATAACCAGCATCTTTCATACCTCTATCAACCATTGCCTTAGCAACATCCCGAATTTTCTGTTCATCGATATCGCACGCAAAAATATTCCAACTATTCCACCCCATTGGCGGAGTCAAGGCCAAATGCGCAGCTTTTTGCGCCGAAACAGTGAAAGTGAATACGAATGCGGCAAAAAATAAAAGAAATCGTTTCATAAGTATATTATTTAGTAATTACCATTTACCATTTATCTGTTCGGAAAGGCTCAGCAGGCAAGTCAACTGAATTGTAAAGGTTGATTTCGCCGGGATTGTTGGCCCATAAAAATCGGACAGATTCAATTTTGTCGACTTTGTCGGAGAAAACAACAACCGAGTTTTGCGATTTGAATGATGCCTTTGCATAATGGAAAACCTTATCGGCACCTGCAACTGCAAATCCATTTATATAGCCATATTTATTTGTGCTTTTCAACCCGGCTCCAACTTCAGAAAACGTAATAATTGCTCTATTACCCTCAAATTTAGCATCTGAAAAACGTGGCCCATTTGAAATAATTGGTTTGCCAAAAATGTCTTTGAGGGCGTTCATTGCAAGCCTATCGCCAACATCTAATTTATTTGTTGGGTGAATATCATTTGCATTACCAATATCAATTATACAAGCCATTCCTGTTTTTGGAACAGATAGTGAATTTGCCTGTGCTTCGCGCAGAAAAGGCCAAACCTCAGTTTGAGGAGTTGAAGTCTCGGGATAAAAGTTTGCAAGTTGTACCAAATAAAAGTAGAAGTCGATATTCCAATGGCTCCGCCAATCGGCAATCATCCTTTCCAGTTGATTTTCATATCGTAGAGCTTGATTCATTGCATCGGCATTAGCCTCACCCTGATACCAAATTACACCTTTAATACCAAAATTGACTAACGGATTAATCATTCCATTGTACAACAGTGTTGGATATTGATTTGGTTGTAAAGTTGATTGAGACAAAGAAGTAGGATTTGGCGGAACTGGCAATTCATCTTTCATTGTTTTCCAGTCGCCCGATAAATCAACCGATATTGCACCATCAGTAAGGTATAATTCAGAAGCTGCACCATAAATTCCGCCACCACCGGTGTAATCTTCTACCCGCAAAACAAGCTGATTTTTGCCTTCTTTTAAAACAGATGCAGGAATATCATACTTTCGTGGAGTATTATATTTATTGAACGTCTCGCCTACCCTTTTCCCGTTAACCCAAGCAATGTCAGTATCGTCGATCATTCCAAGTGAAAGAACAGCCTTACTAAAGTTGAAACCTGCAGGAATTGTGAACGTTTTCCGATACCAAACAATTCCATCGAAATTTTCGTAGCCATTTTGGTTTTCCCATAGTCCTGGCTGTTTCATAAGTTGCCACTCAGCGTCATCAAATTCTGGATTTATGTATGCATGCGACCAATTAGGGTCTTGAACTTTTTTCAAAGTAACCTGATAGTTCACAAAAGTAACCTTCAGCTTTTCAGCCATGGATTTTGCGTCGTAGCCTTTCAACCCCGAAAGCAAGTTCATCATCTCCGCATCATCTTTTAATGCCTCTTGGCTTGTCCATGTTTCAATGTTTGTTCCTCCCCAGTTTGAACTAATCAAACCAATTGGTACTCCGGTTTCAGTATGAATTTTCTTCCCAAAGAAATAAGCTACAGCCGAGAATTCGCCAACCGTTTGTGGGTTACATTCCATCCATTGAGCCTGCGCGGTATTTTCCAATGGCAAAATTGAGGTGTTTTGCTGCACCTGAAATAGCCTTATATTCTTGAAATTAGCCTTTCGAGCTTCTGCGGCACCATTTTCTGCACGGTTAAGCTGAAATTCCATATTCGACTGCCCAGAGCAAACCCAAACATCGCCCACCATTATATTATCGAGATAAACATTTGTGTTCCCCCTAATGACCATACTGAAAGGTCCACCAGCATTACCAGTCGCAATTTTCGCTATCCATTTTCCATCGACATCAGCCTTGGTTCTAACAACCTGATCGCGAAATGATACCGAAATCTTTTCTCCAGCACTTGCCCATCCCCAAATATTGGTCTCAAGCTCGCGTTGCAAAACCATATTCGAACTAAGAATATTTGGTATTTTCACTTGCCCTATTGCAACTGATGAGAAAAGAGTTGCAAAAAATAATAGAACTACAACTATTGATATCCTATTGATTTTAAATGCCATAAAAGTGTTCACTGTTGATTTTTTTTGTTTGTTATATTTCTGTTGATTTTTTTTCGACAATATATAACATCGCAAAGTTGCTAAATATTAAAGCTCTGGATGTTCGTCAAATATATCAGTTTGCCACATTTTTGAGGGACAAATATTTCATGTTTAAAACAATAAACCTGCATTGAAAGTAGAAATAAATTCAGCCAACAGCAAATCCTAATTTCAACTAATTACCTAACTTTCAAACTTGCCGACACAAATTTATCGCCCCCCAAATCGAGGCTACGTTGTGTTGGCAGCGATGTGCTAATGTAAATCTTATAAAAGCCTTTTTCGAACACCGAAATACCTTCGTCGTTAATGTTCTCCAATAGTTGAGATGATATTTCAAATTGCAGATGTTTCGATTCTCCGGGCTTTAAAGCAATACGCTCTACTCCTTTCAACGAAAATAAAGGGGTCATTTCTGTATCATCAATTCTTGAAACATATAACTGGACAACATTTTCTGATTGGAAATTCCCGGTGTTTGTAACCGTTGTAGAAATTTTTACAGATTTTCCACTTTTAATGGTACCGCTAGAAATTGATGGTTCAGAGAATGAAAAACTGGAATATGTCAATCCAAAGCCAAATGGGAATAACGGTTCTTTTTCCATATAACGGTAAGTGCGCCCAGCCATATTATAATCTTCATAAGCAGGCAATTGATCTAACGACTTAGGAAATGTTATGGGCAATTTTCCTGAAGGAGAAACCTTCCCGAAAATGATATCGGCCAACGCGTTACCACCTTCTTCACCTGCATACCATGAAAATATTACAGCATCGGCAAGTTCCATAACTTCAGCCAAATTGATTGGACTTCCGCCTGTTATTACAGCAATTACAGGGTTTGGATTGTTTGTCCGCAGCTTCTTCAAGAACGAAATTTGGTTCTTAGGCAAGTTGTAATCGAGCCTATCGCCTGCAAAAGCAGATAGAAGAGATTCGCCCTCTTCGCCTTCAATATAACTGTTAATACCAAGAACAACAATTGTTGCATTCGACTTAATAGCATCGCCAACAACCCAATCAATCGGATTTACATTATCGTTGGCGAGCAGGGTTCCTGGTCGGTATTGCGCTTGCGACGCAGGATCTACAGCCGCAACAATACCTTCCATAAAAGTTGTCATCTGTCCATTAGCCCCATGATAATTACCCAACAAACATTCAATGCTTGTAGCATTTGGACCGGTGATATAATACTTCGATAAATTGTTTTTCAAAGGAAGAACCCCATTGTTCTTTAGCAGCACCATCGATTTTAATGCAGCCTCTTTAGCCAATGCCCTATGATCTTCACAATCTATTATACTCGTTGGAATTGTATCGTATGGATTAGAACCTTCTGGATCGAATAGTCCAAGTTTGAATCGGGTTGCCAACAGAACTGCCAACGACGAATCAATTTCCACTTCTTTCACCAAGCCTTGCTTAACGGCCTCTACCAATGAAGGGTAAACACTCCCGCAATTCAAATTGACTCCGGCTTTCAATGCCATTGCCGAAGCTTCAACAGCATCTTTGCACACCTTATGCCCTTCGTAGAAATCGACTAACGCCCAACAATCGGAAACTACATGCCCTTTGAAATTCCATTTTCCTCGTAACACATCTTTGATCAGATAATTATTCGCGCAACACGGTTCTCCATTTGTGCTATTGTAGGCACACATTACCGATTCGACACCAGCATTAACCAAGGCATGAAATGCGGGAAGATATGTATCGTTTAAATCCTTTTTAGAAGCTGTGGCATTGAACTCGTGGCGTAATTTTTCGGGGCCGCTGTGAACAGCGAAATGCTTGGCACAAGCAGCAGTTTTCAAATGAGATGGATCATTCCCTTGTAGCCCTTTTACAAAAGCAACTCCAAGTTGTGAAGTAAGATATGGATCTTCGCCATAAGTTTCCTGCCCACGTCCCCAACGAGGATCGCGAAAAATATTGATATTGGGAGTCCAGAAGGTCAAGCCACCATACTGATTGCGATATCCCATCTTAATTTGAGCATTATACATTGCACGTGCTTCGTCGGATATTGCAGTTGAAATCCGAAGCAAAAGATCGGGATCAAAAGTTGCCCCCAAACCAATGGCTTGTGGAAAAACTGTTGCCCTTCCTGAACGCGCTACGCCATGAAGACTCTCGTTCCACCAGTTGTATGCCGGGATATTTAAACGAGCAATTGCCGGACTGTTGTAAACCATTTGCGACACCTTTTCTTCAAGTGTCATTTGTTGAATAAGGCTTTCAACCCTATCGTCAATTGAATACTCAGGGTTGAAATAAACAGGTGTTTCCTGTCCGTTTGCAAACAATGCAACCAGCACCAATGCAGTTAGAAAAAATCTATGTCTCATGGCTTTCAATTTCTATATTCTCTAAAAATATAAAAATCATTTGTCAATTTCTTTTACTTCGCAGTTAAATAAAAGCTTTTGAGACCTTTATTAGGCTTTTCGACAGATATTTCTGAAAGAAATGAGGCTCAAAAGGGAAGTAAATTCCTTTTGAGCCTCATTCAAATTATAATTTAGCAAGAGGTTTAACAAAGGTATTCTTTGCTAAAATCCCTACACTTTTGATATTAAAACCTACTTTGTCATACTTATAATACCCATTGTCAAGCCTTTAATCTCGGCAAGATTTTTCATCCGCCCATAAAGGCTGTACCCGGGATAATTTTCTTGTCCAATATCTTCGAGCATCTGGTGACCATGATCAGGCCTTACCGGGAAGCTGCATTTTTTTCCTGTAGTTTTTTCCCTTCTGAATCCTTCGGCAACAAGCTCTTTTACAACGCCAATCATATC
>CAZRXT010000117.1:5548-7094 GCA_964604035.1 uncultured Prolixibacteraceae bacterium
TCGTCGGGATGCACTGCCATTTTAACGTCGCAATCTTCAGCAACTGGCACAACCTGATTTAGAAAATAGCTTAAATGCTCTTTCAACTTTTTACGGTCGATACCACTATATAAGTCAAGGTGTTCTTGAAATTCTTCGAGCGAATAAGTTTGCATCGACCCCGGAAGTCCATATAGAATTGTATCCTTCAACAATTTAATTCCGTTTTCATCAAGTTCGCTGAAATACTTTTCAGCTTTTTCAATTACATCGGCAGGATAGTCTTTCTCGGCTCCTTGCCTTTTAAGAATGAACATGTCGAAAGCGGCAAAAATGAAAAGCTGAAAACCTGAAGTCTGGCTTCCGTCGCGGAAAATAACTTTCAAATTCGTACGCGACCAATCAAGGACTGGCATAAAGTTGTAGCAAATTACATTTAAACCACACTCTGCAAGATTCCGGATAGATATTTTATAGTTTTCGATGTGCTTCAAATAATTGCCGGTTTGCCGTTTAATATCCTCACTAACAGGAAGACTTTCAACAACATTCCATGTAAGCCCGGCATCTTCAATCATCTTTTTGCGTTCAAGAATCTCCTCTTTATGCCAGACATCGCCTACCGGAATTTGGTGCAACGCATTCACAATGCCAGTTGCGCCAGCTTGCCTAATACTATCAAGTTTGATCCGATCGTTAGGTCCAAACCATCTCCATGAATATGTAAATTCCATAAGACTAAACTCCGCTAAAAGTGCTAAAACCGCCATCAATAGGCAGCACAACTCCAGTAACAAACGAAGCAGAATCGCTTACAAGGAAGAGTACCGCACCTACCAATTCGCTAGCTTCGCCAAAACGCCCCATTGGGGTATTGTTTAGTATCTTCTCGCTCCGTTCAGTGTACGATCCGTCGGGGTTAATCAACAAATCGCGGTTCTGATTTCCGATGAAGAATCCTGGAGCAATTGCATTTACACGCACCGAACCTTCAAATTTCATCGCCATCTCCATAGCCATCCACATTGTAAAGTTCGACACAGCGGCTTTACTTGCCGAGTAACCAACTTGGCGAGTGATAGCCTGCAATGCAGCCATTGAAGAGATATTAATGATATTACCTGAACGGTTGTTGGCCATAACTTCGCCAAAAACCAATGACGGAAGTACTGTTCCTTTGAAATTCAGATCTGTCACCTTGTCTAAAGCATCAACATTTATGTCGAAAATTGTTTGACCTGGGTTAACCGAAGCACCGGCCATATTTCCGCCAGCAGCATTCAAAAGGATGTCGATTTTTCCAAATTTTGATAAAATCGCATCTCTAGTTTCTTTTAACGCCTCAATTTCTAAAACGTTTGTTTTCAAACCTATTGCGTCCCCTCCAATTTCAATAATTTTATTAGCAGCAACAGTTGCGGCTTCTTCGTTAATATCGAGGAAGGCAATTTTAATTCCGGCCTTAGCAAGCCCACTTCCAATTTCAGATGCAAGAACACCACCACCTCCGGTGATTACTGCAACTTTACCCTCAAGGTTGAATAATCTGTCTAAATAACTCATCTCT
>CAZRXT010000118.1:0-7081 GCA_964604035.1 uncultured Prolixibacteraceae bacterium
CGATCTCAAAAATCTTAAAATAGAAAGCTGTTCGCTTGCTTTATTCCGAAAGTTTGATAAATGCATAATTCAATTTATTTTTATTATCCACCTAATCATCAAACAAATATTATTTACAAAAGCCTAATAACATCGAAACCGCAGATAAAAATCGGACAAAGATATTCGTTTTTTAATCGTCTATTCATAAAAAGCTCGAACTTCCGACTTCTAAAACATCTGAAAATATCCACAAAACTCGAAGAAGAAAAATTGCAACAACAAAATAAAAAATGTTGAATATCCTTTTCCCACATGGTTCTAAAATGAAATAGTTTTTTAAATTTGCCGAGCAATTGCGGGAGTAGCTCAGGGGTAGAGCATCAGCTTCCCAAGCTGAGGGTCGTGGGTTCGAATCCCATTTCCCGCTCGTTCGGAGCCAGATTTCCTATCTGGCTCTTTTTTTTTATCTTACCATAAATATTTAATTTAGAACCTTCATTACTTAAAGCAACTCTATGAACAACCAAAGGAACTTAGTCAAGGCGCTTGGCTTAGGTTATGTAATTATTTTCGTCATTGCAAACATCATCGGATCAGGCGTATATAAAAAAATTGCACCAATGGCATCCGAACTCCACTCGTCGACATGGATTTTACTGGCTTGGATTGTTGGTGGAATAATTACCCTATTTGGTGCGTTGAGCAATGCCGAAGTTGCAGGTTTGCTTGCCGATACCGGAGGCGAATTTGTCTATCTTAAGAAAATATACAACCGCTTTTTCTCATTTTTATACGGATGGTCGTTGTTTACAATTATTCAGACCGCAACAATTTCGTCGCTTGCTTATGTTTTTGCACAGTCGTTGAATAGCATTGTCCCTATACCTGAATTTCTTCCATCTCTTCAAACGGTTTCAATAGCCGGAGTTTTCTTCCCTTTTCAAAATTCGGGGATTAAAGTGGTAGCCATTCTGCTGATACTAATTCTTACAGCACTAAATATTTCGGGACTCAAAAGTGGAGCATGGCTTAGTAGGGCAATCTTATTTATGGTCTGCACAGGGCTTCTCGTTATTGTCATCTTCGGGTTGAGCAATACAACAGTAAAACCTTCGGAGCTTATTAATTTTGGCGAATTAACAAAAGGAACTGTTACGCTCTCGTCGTTCTTCACAGCCATGCTTGCCGCTTTTTGGGCCTATCAGGGATGGGTTTCTGTGGGATTCATTGGAGGAGAGATAAAAAACGCAAAAACGAATATTCCCAAAGGGATTGTAATTGGTGTTTTTGCAATCATCTTTATTTATCTACTTGTGAATGTGACATATTTATCAGTTTTATCAATACCTCAACTTGAAAATGTTCATGCTGCGGGGAATCAGATTGCCGCTGTTGAAGCTGTAAGGAGTTTCTGGGGTACAGGCGGCGTTCTCTTTATTTCGCTACTGATACTGCTAACAACACTTGGGTGTACCAATGCCAGCATTTTAACAGGTGCCCGCCCCTATTATGCCATGGCCCGCGAACGGCTTTTCTTTCCTTCGATAGGAGAATTAAACAAGGCAAGTGTTCCGGGGAACTCATTACTATGGCAAGGAATCTGGGCTTCGATACTGGTTTTGTCGGGCACTTTCGACCAACTGACCGACATGGTCATTTTTGCGGTCTTTATCTTTTATGGCGCTACAACACTTGGCGTTTTTATTTTACGCCGCAAAATGCCCAATGCCCACCGCCCCTATAAAGTTTGGGGATATCCGGTTGTTCCTGCCATTTTCATCCTTTTTTGCATCGGTCTTTTCTTCAACACAATAATAACACGCCCCCGCGAAGCAATTATGGGTGTAATCTTAATTCTGTCGGGCATTCCTGTTTACTATTTCATCAATCGGAAATACAGAAAAAAGGAAGATGACATCGAGTAGTCCGAAAAATATAATCAACTATTTACTTATATCGAAAATCTAAATAAACCAATCAACGTTATTCTCGTCTAAAAAATGTTACTATTTTTATGGCCATTGAAATTCAATGTAAGAGGAGTTCTATTTATAAGATATTAAAACTAACAAAAAATATTATGACACAAAAAATTAATCAATTTATTTCAAAATTCTGGTTCCGGATCTTTTTCATTATTACCGGGTTGGGATCTCTAATATGGTTTCTGATTAGAGTTGTTCCAAAGCCTAGTCGTGCTACATACCCTTGTATGAAAGCCGCAGCACCTTTAGCATCATCATTTGTAACATACATTATGGGCTTAAGTATTTTCGCTTTTGTAGCAAAGAAAGCGAAGAGCCAGTTATCTCAGTCGAAATATTTAGCAGCTTTTGGGCTCATGATTGTGGGACTTATTGCAGGATCTTTTGCAATATTCAGCAATAGTGAAAAAGCTTCGGCATCGTACAAATTGGCATCTCCACAAGAAGCTAATGTTCCGCTTGGCGAAGGGAAAGGCGTATTTCCAGGTAGAGTAGTTTGGGCTCACGACCCAGATGCAACCAACGAAAATTGCGACGGAAATTATTGGTACAAAGACGAGAACACAAACAAAGCTGTTGTTGCCAACATGGTTTCTTTATCCATTCAGCAACTTACAGGAACAACTAACGATGCTGCTGCATGGGATCAAATTTTCCGCAACTACAACAAAACTCATGGCAGAGGTGATGTTGGTTATACTCCCGGTGAAAAAATTGTGATTAAAATAAACCTTAACGGAGACGGTGGAAGTTGGTCTACTCAAAATAAAAATATCAATACAACACCTCAAGTTTGCTTATCGATTCTCGATCAGCTTGTTAATAAAGCAGGTGTAGCACAATCGGATATTGGCATTGGCGATCCAAGCCACAACATGAGCAAAACAACATACAACTACTTCAATAATGTTTTCCCCGATGTTGAATATTGGGGTGAATCTTGGCAATTACCTGGATTAACAAAACTTGTTCCTACTGCCAAACCTGTATTTTTCTATAGCGACAATCAGTATGGAGAGTCTCTTGCTCAGAAATATGTAGATGCCACATACATGATTAATATCCCAATCTTCAAAAAACATCACCGTGCGGGAATTTCGCTTTGTGCAAAAAACCATGTAGGTTCAATTTCAGCTTTCAGCGAACAAAATTATAGCAATGCACACTGGCACGAATCGCTTGTAGCTCCTTTTGGCGGTGGAGATAACTCTAACGGAGAATATGGTGCATATCGCTGTTTTGTTGATATTATGGGACATAAAGATTTAGGTGGAAAAACAATTTTATATGTTGTTGATGCTATTTGGGGTTCAACAAACTGGGGGCATCCTGCGGTTAAATACGAAATGGCTCCTTTTAATAACGATTGGCCATCTTCACTATTTATTTCATTAGATCCTGTAGCTGTTGAATCGGTTTGTTTCGACTTTCTTTACAATGAATTTGATGAAGATAACGCTGTTGAAGGTGGAGAGATTACTGATGATAAAGGACCATTCCCTCAATTTGAAGGAGTTGACGATTTTCTTCATCAGGCTGCCGACCCTAAAAGCTGGGCTGCTGGCATAAGCTACGACCCTGAAGATGACGGCACCGTTTTAGGAAGCCTTGGAACTCACGAACATTGGAACAATGCTACCGACAAACAATATTCTCGCAACCTTTCTACTTCTGGAACAGGAATTGAACTTTATAAAGCTAATTTATCTTCGTCCAAACAACTGGCTTCGGGTAAACTGGCTACTTGTTCAAACTTTCCTAATCCGGTAGTTGCAAACACAAAATTCAATTTTAACCTTGACGAAGCTTCAAACGTTCAAATTGCAATTTTTAATGCCGAAGGTAAAAAGGTGAGCGCAACTAATCTTGGCCGTTTGAGTGCAGGAAAACAAGCTATTGAATACAACGGTTCGGATCTTAAACCGGGAGTTTACACTTATTCAATTGCTGTTTCGAATAAAACTGATAATTATCAGATGACAAATAAGCTGATAAAGAAATAATTAAGATACTATTTTCTTACAAAAAAGGTCTCAAACGAATGTTCGAGACCTTTTTTTATTCATTATCCGCAATTCTCTACTTATCCAAATCAGACACAAGCACTTTATCTACCCTATTACCATCCATATCAAGCACTTCGAAACGGAAATTACCAACAATAAAAGAATCGCCAGCGTGAGGTATCTTGTTTAGTTTATACATAGTCAAACCTCCAACAGTATTAAATTCCACAGGGTCTTCGTGAGGTTTATTCAACGTGTAAAGTCCCAAAAGGTCTTTCAAATCGTCGAGCATCATCGAGCCATCAATCAAATAAGAGCCATCTTCCCGTTCAACAACCTCTGGTTCATCGGAATCATCAAGTTCGGGAAGGTCTCCAATTATATTTTCAGTAACATCGTGCAAAGTTATTATTCCTGATACACCTCCGTATTCATCAACAACAACCCCAAAATGGTTCTTTGTTTTTCGAAACATTTCAAGAACTTTTGTTGCAGGTATTTGCTCCGGAATAAAAAGTGGTTCATTAATTAGTTGCAGTATATCAAATTGGGGATTATCGATATAAGCAGTAAGAATATCTTTAACATTTACTACACCAACAACATCGTTGATTGATTTATTACAAACAGGTATTCGGGTGTAGCCCGAATGAACCACCTCCTTAACGATATCAGCAGGAGACGAATTGCAATCGAGCCATTCAACATACGTGCGCTGAATCATAATATGAACGGCACGTTTGTCGCCAAATCGCATTACTTCGCGAATAATCTCCGATTCTTCTTTCTCAATTACACCATTTTCAGATCCCTGTTTCAAGAGAATACGAAGTTCTTCCTCGGTAACAGGAGCTTCGTCTTTCTCCTTGATACCCATTACCTTTAGAATAAGTTTTGTTGAAATACTTAAGAACCAAACTATTGGATAAGAGATCTGGCCGACTACTTTCAAGAAAGGCGAAAAAAGAATAGTGATCTTCTCCGGATTATTGAGTGCCAAAGTTTTTGGGACTAACTCACCTATAATAAGCGATAAATAAGTAATGAAACCAACCACTAAAATTACCGCAACGGTATTGGCATAAGGGGCAAGAAAAGGTACTTTCAGGAAAAAAGGTGCTACATCTTCGGCCAAAGCAACACCACCAAAAGCACCGGTAACAATACCTATAAGCGTAATTCCAACTTGAATAGCAGAAAGTATTTTTTCGGGTTCATCAAGAAATTCAAGAGCAATTTTAGCCCCGGTGCTCCCAAATTTTGATTTCTCTTCGAGCCTCGATTTCCTTGATGAAACAAGTGCCATTTCGAACATCGAAAACAAACCGTTAAACAACAATAAAACTAATATTACAAGAATTTCCATCGATAAAAATTTTATTCAAAATTAATAAACCATCAGGTAATTAAAGCCTTCAATAGGTTTCTAAAAGAAAAAAATTATTACTTTAGGGTTTTTATAATCTGATTATGAAATCACTATCATTATTACTACTGTTTTTATTCTTTGCATCTTCAACATTTGCACAGTGTTACGAATACCAAACAGAGATTCAGAACATTGAAAATAAATTAGAGGGATTTAGCAAAATCTTAAAAGAATTAGAAAAAGCCTCAACATTCTTAGAATGCCAGAAGATAATAGACAAAGCTATTGTTCAGGCAAAAGCAGCTACCGAATCGGCCACAATGGCTAAAAGCATTGCGCAAGATTGTAGTTGCAACGAAGGAGCTAAACTTGCTGAAACAATTTACACTATAGCTTTCGACGCTTACTCATTGGTAAAAAAGGCTGTTGATGCCGGAAACCTTGAAAGCGCCAGAGAACTCACAAAAAAAGCAGTCATTGCGGCCGAAAATGCAAAGAGCGAGGCTTCTTATGGATCATCGGCTTGCAACGACTAAATCTATTTTGAACCAACAACAACAAACCAACTTCAAAATGTATTCTAATATAAACCATTGGGTTGAAACAATTATCGACTCCGAAAACAAACCTATACTTCCGATTCTGACTTATCCCGGGTTACAACTTACAGGAAAAACCATAAACGAGATGACATACAGCGCTGAAGTTCACTTTCAATGCATAAAAACAATTGCCGAACGTTACCCTTCAATGGCAGCTGTTTTATTAAGTATGGATCTTTCCATTGAAGCCGAAGCTTTCGGAACCCCTGTCAAATTTGGAGAAGAGGATGTTCCCTCTGTTTCTGACCGTTTGATTTTCGACTATGCCGAAATTGAAAAACTTGAAATACCCGAACCCGATAGTAAAAGAATAACAGAATACATTAATGCTGCTGAACTTGCTTCGAAAGAAAATTTCGGCAAGCCAGTATTTGCCGGTACAATTGGCCCTTTTTCTCTGGCTGGCCGTTTGCTCGATATCACTGAAATAATGACAGGAATCCTTATCGATCCCGACAATATGCATATCCTTCTCGAAAAATGCACTTCATTTTTATTAAACTATTTGAAAGCGCTTAAAAATGTTGGGGTTAATGGAGTGTTGATGGCTGAACCTGCTGCGGGATTGTTGGGAGCTGAACAATGCGATGAATTCTCGTCGAGGTATGTCGAGATGATTGTTGATGAAATTCAAGACGAAAATTTCATGGTCATTCTGCACAATTGCGGTGAAACAGAAACGCTTATTGATTCAATGGTAAGTACCGGAGCAAAAGGTTTTCATTTTGGAAATGCTGTGAATATGATGTCAATTTTGCCTCAAGTTCCTGCCGATCGATTGGTCTTTGGCAACCTCGATCCAGTAACCCTTATTAAACACGGAACACCTGAGTCGATTGCTGTTGCTACAAAAGAAATGACTAATAAGACAAAAGCTTTCAAGAATTTTGTTTTATCAACAGGGTGCGATATTCCGGCGGCAACCCCACTTGAAAATATTGATGCAATGTTTTTTTAGGTTGATATTATTTAATGGTCGCATACAAGTTTACGCTGTAGTTTACATAGCCTCGTATTTAAGAGAAAATCTGCAAAATCGGACTAACAATTTCATTCGTCTCAATCAAAAATAAACCACAGACCGTTCATTCGTCACCACAAAACGCACTTTCGTCACAACCACCAATTTCGTTAACC
>CAZRXT010000119.1:0-7005 GCA_964604035.1 uncultured Prolixibacteraceae bacterium
ATCTACAAACACAAAAAGGTAAAGAACTATTCTTCACCTTGTCGCGTAAACAAAAAATATGACTGGAAAAATTAAGCTTTACGACGCATTTCGTCAGAAACTGTTAATTTTTTTCTTCCTTTAGCCCTACGCGCAGCTAACACTTTGCGGCCGTTTACAGTCGACATTCTTTCACGGAAACCGTGTTTGTTTCTTCTTTTCCTGTTTGAAGGTTGAAATGTCCTTTTCATTGTATATTATTTTTTAAACTGTTTTTACCCCTTTTATTTTCGGACTGCAAAAATAACTGATTTTTTCTCTGTTAAAAATTTTTCAACATGTTTTTTTCAAACAGAAATATTTAATCCTATAAAATAATTCTCATGTAATTGATTACAAAGGTAGATAGATGATTTTTTTTGTTTCAAAAAAAGGTTCTTCAAAGTAATCGGAGATGTTGAAAACTTCAACAATTTTCTGAAATGGCTTCAATTCTTCGGAAAAATCGCCTCCCTTAAGGTATATGATTCCATTGGGAAGCGCGTTCTTTTGCTTGTCGGAGATCAATTTCCGAGTAAAAGCAACAAAATCGGGAAAGGCTGTTACAGCTCTGCTGATAATAAAATCGTAACGTTCATTCAACTTCTCGGCACGCTCTTTTATACCTTTAACATTTTTCAAGTTCAAAGCTGACGCAACTTCGTTTACAACGGTAATTTTCTTACCTATTGAATCGACCAAAGTGAATTGAACTTCGGGGAAGAAAATTGCAAGTGGAATGCCGGGAAAACCGCCACCACAACCAACATCAACAATCTTTGTTTGATCTTGAAAACGTATAAATTTTGCAATTGCTAGCGAGTGTAGTACATGCCTGATGTATAATTCACTGATGTCTTTCCTAGAAATGACATTGATTTTTGAATTCCAATCAAGATAAAGTTCTTCAAGTTTTGAGAACTTCTCAATCTGATCAGGCGTAAGATTTTTAAAATATTTTAGTATTGTTTCCAACGTGTTCTAATCTTTTTCTTCTGCATCATTAATAAGGGCATACAACATATTCCTTGCCCTAAACAACTGCACTTTTACAGTTCCGAGCGGCAAATCTAACTCTTTTGCAATTTCTTCGTATGAATATTCTTTGAAATATCTCATATCAATCAGCGTTTGGTAATTTGGCTTAAGTTTCTCGATAAAACCATGTAACATCCAACCACGTTGCTTCAGTATGAGTTTTTCTTCAGGATCGGGAATTGGCGATTTAAGCTTGAAAACATTGCCCTCTTGTTCCAACTCCGAATTCTGATCTAAAGAGTAGTGAATACCTTTCTGTTTTCTCAAGAAATCGATACAATTATTTGTGGCAATCTTGTAAAGCCAGGTGCTGAAGGCGTATTCTGAAGAATAATAACTCAGGTTGGCAAACACCTTACCAAAAGCTTCAAGGGTAAGATCTTCGGCATCACTTTTATTCTTAACCATCTTGAGCAGCATGTAATAGATGGAATCCTTGTACTTTACCATCAACCGAGCAAAAGCTTTTTCATCGCCACCTAAAGCACTTTTTACCAAAGCCTGATCGTCGCGGGCGTTTTCTGATTGATTGTTTTTATCTTCCATTCTAAACTATAAGCCAAATCTTTGAAACCGTTCCAAAATACAAAATATTTCAAAGTAATACTTTTTCATTTCGAGACATTAATTTATTGTCGCCAAAAATTAACTTTTATTAAGTGCCGGCAGATTTTAATGTGCCGCTCAAAACAACTTATTAAGACCTCTCCTTCGTAATTATTTATAATTTTGTACGTTTTACACAACATTGATATGGAATTCAAACTCGAACATACAACTCAAAACAGCAAGGCAAGAGCCGGAGTAATATCTACCGCACATGGCGAAATTAAAACGCCAATTTTCATGCCTGTTGGTACAGCCGGGGCAGTAAAAGGTGTGCACATGAAAGAGTTAGATGAAGACATTAAAGCTCAAATTATATTAGGAAATACGTACCATTTATATCTTCGTCCAGGAATGAAAATTATGGAAGAAGCCGGAGGATTACACAAATTCAATGGATGGAATAAACCATTATTAACCGACAGTGGTGGTTTTCAGGTGTTTTCGCTCGGCCATATTTGTAAACTTAAAGAAGAAGGAGTACGGTTTCAGTCGCATATTGATGGGTCGTACCACATGTTCACACCCGAAAAATCGATCGATATTCAACGTTCAATTGGTGCCGATATAATTATGGCTTTCGATGAGTGTACCCCTGGCGATGCTGATTACAACTATGCAAAGAAGTCGTTGGAAATTACACAACGCTGGCTCGAAAGATGCATTACCCAATTTAATAACACCGACCCAAAATATGGCCACACACAATCACTGTTCCCTATTGTTCAAGGCTGTATATATCCCGATTTAAGAAAAATTGCAGCAGAGAATGTAAAGCAATACAATAGCGATGGGTATGCAATTGGCGGGCTCGCAGTGGGCGAAAAAGAGGAAGATATGTACAATATGATTGATGTTGTGAATGATATTCTTCCCGAAAGCAAACCTCGTTATTTAATGGGTGTTGGAACTCCTGTGAATATCCTTCAAGCCATTGACCGGGGCATCGATATGTTCGACTGCGTTATGCCTTCGAGGAACGGAAGAAATGGGATGCTTTTTACCCGATATGGAACAATTAACATGAGAAATAAGAAATGGGAGAATGATTTTTCACCTATTGATCCTGATGGTACATCGTATGTCGACCATGCATATAGTAAAGCCTACCTTCGCCACTTAGTAGTTTCGAAAGAGTTACTTGGAGGACAGATAGCAACAATACACAATCTCGCATTTTACATGTGGCTTGTTGGTGAAGCCCGCGAGCAAATTATTAAAAACAATTTCAAAACATGGAAAGAAGAGATGGTTAAACAATTGTCTGTTCGTTTATAAACAACTATGAGATTACCCTTGCTCAAAAAATTTGATCTCTATATTATCAAGAAATTTCTTGGTACATTTTTCTTTGCTATTGCACTAATAATTAGCATCAGCATTGTGTTTGACCTGAGCGAGAATATCGACAAATTCATTCAGAACGACGCTCCTCTTAAAGCAATTATCGTAGACTACTATCTTAACTTCATTCCATACTTTGCCAATCTTTACAGTGGTTTATTTGTTTTCATTGCCGTAATTTTCTTTACCTCGAAAATGGCTTTCAATTCCGAAATAAATGCCCTTCTAAGTAGTGGCATTAGTTTCAGTAGGTTGTTGCGACCATATCTGATTTCGTCGTTTGTAATATTTATATTTTCATACTCGCTTGGAAACTTTGTAATTCCCCCGGCAAATAAGAAAAAGATAGAATTCAAATATGACTATATCAAGAAAAAGAAAGCTAATTACGACCGCGATATCCACCGCCAAATTGAACCCAATATCTACATCTACATCGAACGGTTTGATGCCAGTAACGATTATGGGCGTAAATTTTCGATGGAGAAATTTGAAGACAATAAGCTAGTATCAAAATTGACATCAGATTTCATAAGATGGGATAGAGAACGCAAAGTATGGTCGATAACTAATTATGTGATAAGGGATATAAATGGAGATAAGGAAACAATTAGTAAGGGTTCAAAAATTGACACAACACTAGCCATACTGCCCGACGAGTTCATTACACAGAAAGAAGATTTTGAAACCATGAACTATTTTGAATTGCTAAAATTCATTGATCAACAAAAACTTAGAGGCGTCGATGCCTTAGAACAATACGAAGTGGAACACCATCGCCGAGCCGCAGTCCCATTTTCGATGTTCATACTTTCGATAATTGGGGCATCGCTTGCATCGCGCAAAATTAGGGGCGGTATAGGCCTGCATCTTGGCGTTGGATTAGCTTTAAGTTTTGCGTACATCATGTTTTTGCAGGTAACAAAAGTTTTTGCTCTAAGCGGCACGGTGTCTCCTTTTATCTCTATGTGGATTCCAAATATTGTATACGCCGTTATCGCCTTTTTTATCTATCGCTGGGCCTCGCGCTAAAAAACATGTTTTACAACACATTGTGTTATTGAATTCATTTAATGAGAATTAACACTAAATCAATTATAAAATCCGACAGTTTTTTGATGAAAATGCGAGGAAACAAGACTTAACGAAGGAAAGTTTGTAATTTTGAACCCGCAAATTATACCTGATCTGAACGGATTTCTTTAAATGAATTAAAAGGTTTTTAAAATTGAATCTTATGTCACTAAAAAGAAACATTCAAGATCTTCGTAAAAGGAAAATCGAAATTCAAAAGGGTGGTGGCGATGCTGCCATTGAAAAACAAGTAGCAATGGGCAAACTCACAGCCCGCGAACGTATTTTGGCCATCCTCGATGAAAATTCATTTCATGAATACGATCTTTTTGCCGAACACCTCGCACGAGATTTCGACATGGAGAAAAAAGTACTTCATGGAGACGGTGTAGTAACTGGTACTGGAACTATTTATGGTTCACCTGTTTGTATCTATGCCCAAGATTTCACAGTTGCTGGTGGTTCTCTTGGCTTAATGCATGCCCAGAAAATTACTAAAATAATGGATCATTCTCTCAAAATGAGAGTTCCACTTATTGGTATCAACGATTCTGGTGGTGCCCGAATTCAGGAAGGTGTTAATTCGCTGGCTGGTTACGGTGAAATATTCTTCCGTAATACATTGGCTTCAGGTGTTATTCCACAAATCTCTGTAATATTAGGTCCATGCGCCGGCGGTGCTGTTTATTCACCAGCCCTTACCGACTTTGTTTTCGTTGTTGAAAACATTTCAAAGATGTTTATCACCGGTCCAAACGTAATTAAAACCGTTTTGGGTGAAGAAATATCGATGGAAGAACTTGGAGGTGCAAGAGTTCATTGCGAAATTGCAGGTAACGCACACTTCTATGCAAAAACCGAAGTTGAATGTTTCGACCAGATTAAAAAACTGATCGCATACATTCCTCACAACAACAAAGAAAAAGCTAAGAAAATTGAGTCTAAAGAACCACTCAAAAAATACAAAATCGAAGACATCGTTCCGAGCGATTCTAAATATCCATACGATATTAAAGATATCATCCGTTCGATAACCGATGGTTCTGAATTCTTTGAGGTAATGGAGCTTTACGCCCAAAACATTGTTATTGGTTTTGCACGTATGGCTGGCGAAACCTGTGGGTTTGTAGCCAACCAACCAAAGGTATTGGCCGGAGTTCTCGATTGCGACAGCTCTGATAAAGCAGCACGATTCATTCGTTATTGCGACGCGTTCAACATTCCAATCATTACTCTTGAAGATATGCCGGGTTACCTTCCTGGTGTTGATCAAGAACACATGGGTGTAATTCGTCACGGCGCAAAAATTCTCTATTCGTATAGTGAAGCTACAGTACCAAAAATTACAGTAATTATTAGAAAAGCTTATGGCGGTGGTTATATCGCTATGAACTCTCGCCACTTAAGAGCAGACTTCGTTTTTGCATGGCCAACAGCTGAAATTGCCGTAATGGGACCCGAAGGTGCAGCAAATATTGTGTTCAGCAAAGAAATTTCAACTGCTGAAAACCCTGAAGAGATGCGTAAAATCAAAATTCAGGAGTACAAAGAGAAATTCGCAAATCCATACGTTGCAGCAGGTAGAGGTTATGTCGATCAGGTAATTGAACCTGAAGAAACACGTTCAATGCTATTGCATGCTCTAAGTGTTTCGGCTAATAAATCGGTTTCAATGCCGCAGAAAAAACATGGAATACCACCATTTTAATCTATTATAATTATGGAAGAAAATACAGATGACAGATTCTTGGGCGAATACCCAATGATACTGCTTAGTAGTGGAATCTATAAAACCGAACTTTCAAAGAAATTTGAAAACAGGAAAAAATGGGTTGCAAAAGATCCTAAGAAAATTTACACAGTCATTCCAGGTACAATAATCGATGTGCTTGTTAAACCAGGACAAGTTGTAAAGAAAGGTGAAATCATATTGATCTTAGAATCAATGAAAATGCAGAATCAGATAATAATGCCTTTTGATGGAAAAATCAAAACCATATTTGTTAAAGCTGATGAAAAGGTTCCAAGAGAATATCTAATGATAGAACTAGCATAACATAGAAAAGCCGGATTAAATCCGGCTTTTTTTATATCATACAATGCGAAACTGAAACTATCTAATAACCTCTTCCCAATAAAAACAATCAGGAAACTCTTCTCTTAACGAATAATTGTCGGCTCTAAAAATTCCGAAAACCGAAGACCCACTGCCCGACATTGAAGCATAAACAGCTCCTTTAGAATAAAGCTTCTCTTTAATTTCCTCTATCTGCGGATAACTTGGGAAAACACTCTCCTCAAAACGGTTTTCAACCTTGCCAGGCCATTCATTAATGCTCTTTTTAACCAGCCCGAGTAAAGATTCCTTAGGAAAAGCTGGCTTAACTTTTGAATAAGCAATAGCTGTTGGAACAGAACACTCAGGCTTAATCAAAATCAATTTATAACCGCTCAAATTCACTTCGCACTCCGATAAGATCTCTCCCCTACCCTCAGCAAAAGATGGCTGATTGATGATAAAGAACGGACAGTCGCTCCCAAGTTTAGAGGCATAGGCAATTAATTCCTTTTTGCTCAATCCCAATTCAAACAATTCGTTCAACCCAACCAGTGTAAATGCTGCATCGGAAGAGCCACCACCCAAGCCCGCTCCCATAGGAATACATTTTAGCAAGTGTATTTTCACGGCAGGCAGGTTGTACTCCGATTGAAGCAATTGGTATGCTTTTACAACTAAATTATCGGTTGTATTTCCAACCGGAATTCCACTAGCTGAAAACTCAAACTCTTGAGATTTATTGATTTCCAATACATCGCTTAGCTGAAGAGGATAAAAAATAGTCTCAAGGTCGTGATAATTATCCTGACGTTTCCGCAGAATCTCTAACCCGATATTAATCTTGGCATTTGGAAAAAGAACCATAT
>CAZRXT010000120.1:0-4060 GCA_964604035.1 uncultured Prolixibacteraceae bacterium
TTGCAAACTGCTCGGCCGACCAACTAAGAACTACCTCTGGCTTAGGGAGTCGTTCAAGTTTAATATCAATAACCGAGGCATAGGGAGCGGTCAGTTCATCTAGGTGCTCATAGGCTGAGGTGTACACTTCTTTTGCAAGGTTCAAACCTTCGCCATCAGAAATTGCAAGTCCGGCAATCTCTTCCAACCAGGTAGTTCCTGCAGTTTTAATATGGATGCCTTTATTGTGTTTCCTAATTAATCTGCCAATAATTGGATAGATCGAGAACTTATCGCTTCCTGAGTGAACGCTCAACTTGAGATTATCGGGCAAGCCAAACTTGGAAACGGCAAAATCAATCACCAGAAGATCTTGTTCAAACTCTTTTTCAAACTGCTGAATATCGCCCACATAATCGACTCCCTTGTTGAAACGACCAGAAAAACGAGGAGCAATTGTTTGAGCTGGCACCAAATGATCAGCCAATAATTTCAGAATGAAAAAAAGTTCAATTGGCGATTGTGGCGTATCTGTTTCATCACAAGATACTTCGGGCACAAAATTCCCTTTTCCCTTTTTATCGGCTAAGAAATTGTAAACCAAAGAAGCTTCTTCAATAGCTGAAAGATAATTTCCGGCAAACTTTCTTAAAAAGTCCTCTGTGATTTCAAACGATTCTTCAATCCCTGGAATTTCGAATTTTCCAACATATTCATTGTGAGCCAGAACAAACTGTTCAATTTTTTCGACAGGAGCACCTTTGCCAATAAAATCAGCTACGTCAATAGTGAAGAAATCGGAAGGTTCAACAAAAGCATCAACATTACTAAAGTTGATATGGTCGGCATCGACATAATAGTCGCCTTTCCAACCAAGGGCAGCAACAGCTTCATCGGCCTCTTTACGGACTTCGGCAGGTTGTGTGCCAATAATTGTGTGTTCGCGGTTCGACTTATTCCAAACCGGAGTGAATTCAATTCCAAGTTGTTCTTTTGCTGCAATAAAAGCTTTTAACTGAGCCTTTCCTTGATGACCAAAACGGTCGCCAACGCCAAAGGAATATTTACTTATTTTTCTCATTTCAATATAGTTACAAATTAATAATCAGTAATTGGTTTATATTTTGGAACCAACGATTTCATTACAATCCAGCCAATAAGATACGCCACGGCACAAATTGAGAAGATGATGAAGTATCCAGATTTGATTCCTTCAAAACCCATAAACTTCATTTGAGTAACTTCGGCATAATCGAAGAGTACACCAGAACCTTTATTAATAAGGTAAGAGCCGACACCTCCGGCCATACCACCAATACCTGTAATTGTAGCTATAGCTGAACGTGGGAACATATCGCCAACGGTAGAGAATATATTTGCAGACCATGCTTGGTGAGCTGCCCCCGCAATACCAATAATGATGATTGGGAACCAATATGAGTAATTACCCAACGATTGCGCAAAAAGTGCAAGAAGCGGGAAAAATGCAAAAATTAACATCGAACGCATACGTCCTGCATACGGGTTCATGCCCTTTTTTTCGACAAAATAAGAAGGCAACCAACCACCAATAATTGACAACAACGTTATTGCGTAAAGTACAAAAATCAGTAATTGAGCAGTAGAACTATCGGAAGTAAGGCCATAAACAGAACTTAGGTAAGCCGGAGTCCAAAAGAGGTAAAACCACCAAACTCCGTCGGTCATAAACTTTCCAAATGCAAAAGCCCATGTTTGTTTATACTTGAAACACTCTTTAAATGAAAGCTTTCGCATAGCATTTCCATTGGCATCCAACGGATTTTGATCTTTATCTTGCTGAATATAATCAAGCTCGGCTTTATTGACGAGTGGATTTCTTTCAGGCTTTTTGTAGACAAACACCCAAAAACCCATCCAAATAAAACCCATTGCACCAATAATAATGAACGACATTTCCCACCCATAATAGTGTGCAATTACAGGAATTGAAATAGGAGCAGCAAGAGCACCAACCGTAGCTCCGGCATTGAAAATACTAGTAGCAAAAGCACGGTCTTTTTTAGGGAAGTACTCAGCAGTAGCTTTTATTGATGCAGGAAAGTTACCCGATTCGCCAACGGCCAAAACAAGGCGAGCGAATATAAACAGGGTAACACTTACCGAAATAATTTTACTGACATTATCAACCGCCCCGATTGCATTTCTAGCCCCTTCGAAACCTACAAACCATTGGCCTGTAAGAATTCCAGATGTTGCAATTCCGCAGAAAGCATGTAAGCAAGCACCCAAAGACCAAACACCAATAGCCCAAAGGAAACCTTTTTTTGTATCCATCCAATCGATAAAACGGCCTGCAAATAGCATACTAACGGCATAAAAGATTGAAAAGAGCGATGTTATATTGCCGTAATCGTTGTTTGTCCAATGAAACTCGGGAGCAATAAAATCTTTCCAAGTTAGAGAGAGGACCTGCCGGTCCAAGTAGTTAATGGTCACACCAAAAAACAACATTGCACAGATAACCCATCTGTAATTTGTCATTTTAGTGCCGCCTTGATTTGTTTTATCTAAAGACATTATCTATTGGTTAATTTATAAGGTTTTAAACAGTGTAAGTTGTTGATGCTGTATCGCCTCCGTGCCCAGTCCAGTTTGTATGGAAAAATTCGCCACGAGGTTTGTCTACTCTTTCGTAAGTATGTGCTCCAAAATAGTCGCGCTGAGCTTGCAACAAGTTAGCAGGAAGTCTTTCAGTTCTAAACCCATCGAAATAACACAAAGCAGAAGTGAGTGCAGGAACAGGAATACCATTTGTTAAGGCTGTAGCACAAACCCGTCTCCAACCAGCTTGAGCTTTTTCAACCGTTTCTTTGAAGAATGGGTCGAGCAAAAGATTTGGCAACTCAGGATTTTTATCAAAAGCCTTTTTAATATCGCCTAAAAACACAGAACGAATAATACATCCACCACGCCACATCAAGGCGATTCCGCCATAATTCAGGTTCCATTTATTTTCATTGGCAGCCTCCATCATTAAGTTATACCCTTGTGCATACGAAATGATTTTTGCTCCAAACAACGCATCTTTAATATCAGAAATAAATTGCTTTTTGTCTCCTTCGAAATTTACTTTCGGACCAGAGATTGCGTTGGAAGCCAAAACACGAAGATCTTTTTGAGCAGACAAACAGCGTGCAAAAACCGATTCTCCAATAAGAGTTAATGGTATTCCATAATCGAGTGCAGCAACGCCAGTCCATTTACCTGTTCCCTTTTGACCAGCGGTGTCAAGAATTTTCTCAACAAGAGCTGATCCATCAGCATCTTTGTAAGCTAAAATATCGCGGGTAATTTCAATCAGATAAGAGTCGAGATCGCCTTCGTTGTATTCTTTAAAAACTTCGTGCATTTCGTCGGCACTTAGTCCCAGCAAATCTTTCATCATTTGATAAGCTTCGCAAATGATCTGCATATCGCCATATTCGATGCCATTATGCACCATTTTCACGAAGTGACCGGCACCTCCTTCGCCAACCCAATCACAGCAAGGAGAACCATCTTCGACCTTAGCCGAAACAGCCTGAAAGATTTCTTTCACAGCTGGCCATGCGGCAGGAGAACCACCAGGCATCATTGAAGGACCTTTTAAAGCGCCCTCTTCGCCACCAGAAACACCAGTTCCAATGTAGAGCAACCCTTTGCTTTCAACATATTTTGTACGGCGAATTGTATCAGGATAATGCGAGTTACCTCCATCAATAATAATGTCGCCAGCTTCGAGATGAGGAATAATTTGTTCGATAAAATCGTCGACTGGTTGACCAGCCTTAACTAACATCATCACTTTGCGTGGGCGTTCGAGCGAAGCACAAAGATCCGCAATTGAATGAGCTCCAATAAACTTTTTACCCGCACCACGTCCAGCAACAAAACTATCAACTTTCTCTACAGTACGATTATACACTGCCACGGTAAAGCCTTTGCTTTCCATATTAAGAACCAGGTTTTCGCCCATCACGGCTAACCCGATCAATCCGATATCTGCTTTTTTTGTCATGATTATATAATTTTTTCTGTTCTAACAATTAAATCTGTCTTT